>NZ_CP076444.2:300000-382500 GCF_020023735.2 Mycoavidus sp. HKI | reverse complement strand
AATACCGAGTATTGTTTTTCTCTGCTGGCACACTCTTTACTCACACTCATTTTATGAAGCAATATCGAATCGCCCCAAGCATTTTATCTGCCGACTTTGCCCGTCTTGGCGAAGAGGTGCGTCAAGTCATTGACGCTGGCGCCGACTGGATTCATTTTGATGTGATGGATAACCACTATGTGCCGAATTTAACGGTCGGCCCGATGGTCTGCGAGGCCATCCGTCCGCACGCGAAAGTACCGATTGATGTGCATTTGATGGTGCGGCCAACAGATCGAATTGCCTCTGATTTTGCTAAAGCAGGCGCTAATATTATTAGTTTTCACCCAGAAGCTTCTGACCATATTGACCGCACTCTCACGCTCATTCGAGATCATGGCTGCCAAGCAGGTCTGGCTTTTAATCCAGCGACTCCACTGCATTACCTTGATCATCTGATGGATCGACTTGATCTGATTTTGATTATGTCGGTGAATCCTGGTTTTGGCGGTCAATCATTTATTCCTGAAGCGATCAATAAATTGCGGGCAGTGCGTACTCGCATTGACGCGCATACGGCTAAAACCGGACGCGAGATCCGCCTTCAAGTAGATGGCGGCGTCAAGCTTGACAACATCGCAGCCATTGCAGCAGCGGGGGCAGATACCTTTGTCGCTGGCTCGGCGATTTTTGGACAACCCGATTATCGAACCGTCATCGAGGCCATGCGTAAGCAGTTATCAAAATGACCGAAATTGAATTCCTCTCTCTTGCCGCAGAAGGCTACAACTGGATTCCGGTGATTGGCGGTGATTAGACATGGGGTTTTAAGATGTTGCTGATGATCGACAATTACGATTCCTTTACATACAATCTCGTGCAATATTTTGGCGAGTTAGGCGAAGAAGTTCTGACTGTGCGCAATGATGAAATTACGCTTGCTGAAATCGCGGCTTTAAATCCTACTTACCTCTGCTTATCGCCCGGCCCAAGCGATCCGCATCATGCCGGCATCACCCTTGAGGTACTGCGTGAATTTACTGGCAAACTGCCTATTCTTGGGGTCTGCCTTGGACATCAGGCGATTGGTGCCGCCTTCGGTGGCCGCGTGGTCCGCGCACAAACCATCATGCATGGCAAAACCAGCGAGATTGAAACCGATGGCAAGGGCGTCTTTACGCATTTACCAAGGCGCTTTAAAGTAACCCGCTACCACTCCCTCGCGCTAGAGCGGGCAACGTTGCCCGCTTGCCTAGACGTCACGGCCACCACCGTTGATGGAGAGATTATGGGCATCAGGCATAAAACACTGGCGCTTGAAGGTGTACAGTTTCATCCTGAATCGATTCTGACGGAACATGGACACGCTTTATTGAAGAATTTTCTGGATCGCGCTGCAACTCATTAATTGATTATGTGTATTACCAAACTTGAAACCGGCTTAGCCTCTCAATTTACCGCGCTGCCGATTGCATGGCGCGATTGCATGGCGTCATTTATCGCCAGCCCAAGCTATCCGGCACTGTGCCGTTTTGTGGATGGCGAACGCGCACAAGGTAAGACGATTTATCCAAACGATGTGTTTCATGCATTAAATTTGACATCACCAGCCGAGGTAAAAGTAGTGATCATCGGCCAAGATCCCTATCACGGCGAAGAACACGGCACTCCTCAGGCGCATGGGCTTGCATTTTCAGTGCCGCCTGGAGTCCGCCCTCCTCCGTCATTACGCAATATTTTCAAAGAACTTAACGCTAACTTTGGCCACCCAATACCATCGCACGGTTGCCTAGAAAGTTGGGCGCGTCAGGGCGTACTCTTATTGAATACCGTTTTAACCGTAGAGCGCGGCCGCGCGGGTAGCCATGCAAAACGGGGATGGGAATCGTGTACTGATACGCTAATTCAGCAGCTTGCCACCCAACATGAGCGTTTGATTTTCCTACTTTGGGGCTCACACGCGCAAACTAAACGCGTATTGCTAGATCCAAGCAAGCATAAAATACTCGAAGCCCCTCATCCATCACCACTCTCTGCGTATCGAGGTTTTCTCGGCTGCCAGCATTTTAAGCTCGCCAACGAATGCTTAGTCAATACTCAACGGCCCGCAATTAATTGGCGGCTGCCCGCAACTGCAGATTTGTCTTATCAGTCTGAATTGTCCTAAACCGCGGTATCAAACTAAATATTACCCGGCAAAAATTTCAATATGCCGATAATCAAACCAACCTGCGCAATAGCGATTCCTATAAACCATTTTAAAAGCTCAAACTTACTGTTAGATATATCACCTCGAAGAGTAGATGTTGTTTGCTCAAACTTGAGGTCCATATCTTTACGTAAATCACTAATTTCGTGTCGCAGCTCGTCTTTAACTGCATGCAAATCTTCTTTGGTTGGCAATTCTTGCAAATTGACGGCAAATATCTCTGACAGAACCTCTGCTTCAGCCTCAGCTTGAGCACTTGGAACACCCGCTTCCTTTAAGCGCTTAGAAAACTTTAAAGTATCAAATATTGCTATTGCCATCACCAAGTTCCTTAGTTCTTTCAAATTGAGCGCGTGCGCCATTTTTTCCCTCACAGAATAATCTGATTGGTTTAATTATTAACCAAATTTGAGAGATGTGCAAGCAATTTAAGTACGCTTATCCAGATAACCATGCAGCGCGCCATTTGCACGCCTCACTGCGCGACTCCGAAGGATGTAAGTGGTAACTCGCAACCTCTGGCGGGTCTAGCGTGAGCTGCACGCAACGCAATTCATCACGCCGGAAAATATGCACCTCAAACTGATCTGCTGTTTGGTAGCGTGCCAGCAGCGCATCGAGATTACTGCCATTCACGCGCAAGCCGTCAAGCGCAACTAATCTATCTCCTGCTGACAAGCCAGCTCGTTGCGCCGCACCGCCCTCATATACAACCTCAATCCACACACCTTCGCGCACGCGCATGCCAAGTGACGGCAAATGATTTGCCATATCAGCCTCAAGCGCCACCTCGAATGGCGCCAATAGCTCTGCTAGTGGCAAATCATTGGTGCCATACACCGCGTCCTGATACAACTCGGATAGATCAACACCCGTGGCTTCATGCAATAGAGCCTCAATTTCATCGTCAGTAATGCCCACCGGTTGGTGCTGATAAAAATCACGGCCATAGCGCTGCCATAGTAACCGCATCACGTCATCCAGCGATCGAGTAGATTCAGTCTGGGCTCGGATGGTAAGATCAAAAGCCAGCGCAATCAATGCCCCTTTTTGGTAATAACTCACAATCGCATTGGCTGCATTCTCATCTTGCATATAATATTTAGTCCAAGCATCGAATGAGCTCTCAGCAACACTTTGCTTAAACCGGCCACTACCGCGCAACACTTTTGCCAAGGTCTTACCCAGCAACGCAAAATAATCCGGCATGGTCATGAGCCCACTGCGCACAAGCATCAGATCATCATAATAAGAGGTGAAACCTTCAAATAACCAGAGTAGCGTCGTGTAATTTTCATGGGCAAGATCATAGGAAGCAAATGTAGCCGGCTTGATCCGTTTCACATTCCAACTATGAAAATATTCGTGACTACACAAACTAAGGAAATCGCGATACCCATCCGTCATCTTGTCTGGCGCACACCCGATAGCCGGTAAATCACTACGCTTACAAATCAAAGCTGACGAAGCGCGATGCTCAAGACCACCGAAACCGTCGGTCAGCGCCATTGTCATAAACACATAACGCTTAAATGGCGCATATTGTGTTTCCGGTTCAAAAAACGCGATCTGGGTTTCGCAGATACGCTGCAAATCCTGCGTTAACCGCGCCAAATCAAGCGCTGGCACCTTTCCTGCAATGACAACCTCATGCGCTACCCGATGCGCATCAAAACACGCTAGCGCAAACTCACCCAACATGACTGGATGATCAATCAATTCATCGTAGTTAGCTGCGCGATATTCACCAAAACCATGGCGGTGTGTAGCTTCGGCTTCAGCCAATGTAGTCGCAACCCGCCAATCGTGATATGCCGCTCCAAGCGGCGCTTTTATCTCAACACAACAAGGTGCCGCCTGCTGGCCAAGCACGGCTAAAAAAACACTCGTGCCATTAAAAAAACCAATTGTGTCATCAAGATGGGCAGCACGCACCGACATCTCCCACGCGTACACCTCATAAGTCAGTATCAACGCCCCTTTAACCGGCGCTGCTTGCCAATTATGCTTATCAATTTTCTGCAGCGGAACCTGGCGCCCGGTGGCTACCGAGTGCGCCTTTATTGTCACGATATGGCGCGCGAATTCACGCACCTTATAGCTGCCTGGAATCCACACGGGCAGCATAAAACGCTGCCCTACCGGGTCAGGATCAAGCACCGTGAGCGTCACTTCAAAAAGATGTGCTGCGGGATGTTTAGGAATAATCGTATAGTGTATTAGCTTCATAAACCCAGTGCGGAGGCAACCAATTTGCGCTTGATAAAAGATTGCTGGTTTAGTAACGTCATGCCGGCGTTGCGTATGCCGCGCACAAACCCACCAGGCCATGAAAAAAGCCGATGCAAACCATCTGTTACGAACGACAATTTCTGAATATCCTCGCGCCGAGAACGTTCATAACGGCGCAGTAGCGTCATGTCGCCCAAATCCCGAAATGGCTCTTTGCCGGCGAGAATCTGAGCTAATTCCGCCACATCGCGTAAACCAAGATTCATCCCCTGGCCCGCCAGAGGATGAATCAAATGCGCAGCATCCCCGACCAACGCGACCCGCGGTGCAATCAGACGCTCAACCTTTTGCAAACTGAGCGGAAAACCTTGTCTCTGAGACACACACTTAAGGGCACCAAACCGATTTCCTACGACCGCTTCAAGCTCAGCTGAAAAAGCAATTTCATCCAGTGCCAGCAAGTCTTGGGCATGCTGCTCATGCGCTGACCAGACAAGCGATACATGATTCTCCGGCAATGGCAATAAGGCAATAAGTTCGCCCTTATGGAACCATTGATAAGCAGTTTCACGATGTGGCTTTTCAGTCTTAAAGTTAGCGACAATGCCTATTTGCTGATAATCGCGCCGCACAAGCTTCCCCCCCATTTGAGTACGTACCCACGATTGGGCGCCATCCGCGCCAACCACAAGCTGAGTGTTGAGTACTTGGCCATCATCCAACTCAAGTAAAGCTCGCTCAGGCAAAACCGAAAAATGATGCGCACGGCGATCTAGCCAAACCAAACTCGGCTGAAACCGCAACGCCGTATCCAATGCCGACTCAAGCAACGAGGCTTCAGTGATCCATGCCAACTGCGGCACATGCGCCTGAAAAGCGGAAAAGTGCAACTCAGCCAACGCATCGCCATAGATACGCATATCGTAGACAGGAGCCAAGCGCGCAGGATCGAGGGCCTGCCAGATCCGTAATTGCTCAAATAAAGTTTGAGCGCTTGCCGAAAGCGCATAAACACGGGAATTAAAAGCCGCCGGTGCACTCACTGTCGGAGCGAGCAAAGCCACCCGCAACCCCAATTGCGCAAATGCCAGAGCGGCTGTTTTACCAACCAGCCCTCCCCCCACTACAACTATCTGAAAACTTTGAGATTCGATCATCCTGCTATTATAGCCATCCATTTTACTTATTCTTATTGCTCGCCTGTAAAACAGGCCTTATCTCTGAAAGGATGTCATGAGTCTCAAATGCGGCATCGTCGGCCTGCCTAACGTCGGCAAGTCGACTCTTTTTAACGCCCTAACCAAAGCCGGCATTGCCGCCGAAAACTACCCATTTTGCACGATCGAAGCAAACGTGGGGATAGTCGAAGTACCCGATGAACGACTGACGGCCCTCGCCGATATCGTCAAGCCCGAGCGTACCGTGCCTGCGATTGTTGAATTTGTCGATATTGCAGGCTTAGTTGCAGGCGCCTCGAAAGGTGAAGGACTCGGCAATAAATTTCTAGCCAATATCCGTGAAACGGACGCTATCGCCCATGTTGTACGCTGCTTTGATGACCCGAATGTAGTGCATGTCGCAGGTCAAATTAATCCCCTCGCGGATATTGAAGTGATTAATACTGAGCTTGCGCTAGCGGATTTAGGCACAGTTGAAAAAGCGTTATCACGTTATTCAAAAGCAGCAAAATCAGGTGGCGATAAGGAAGCAGCAAAGTATGTCATTTTGCTCGAGAAAATACAAAAACAGCTAGATGCCGTACAGCCTGTGCGCGCACTTGATTTGTCAGACGATGAACGCGTCTTACTCAAAACCTTATGTCTAATCACCGCCAAGCCAACGATGTATATCGCCAATGTGAAAGAGGATGGCTTTGATAACAATCCCTTGTTTGACATGGTCAAACGCCATGCAGAATCGGAAAAAGCGCCAGTCGTTGCAGTATGTGCGGCGATTGAAGCAGAAATTTCTGAGCTGCCTGACGAAGATAAAGCCATCTTCTTGGCCGATATGGGGATGGATGAAGCAGGGCTCAACCGCGTGATTCGCGCCGGCTTTAAATTGCTTGGATTACAAACCTATTTCACGGCAGGCGTTAAAGAAGTACGCGCTTGGACCATCCGCATAGGGGATACTGCACCTCAAGCAGCTGGGGTGATTCACACTGATTTTGAGCGTGGCTTTATTCGTGCGCAGACAATCGCATTTGACGATTTCATTGCTTATAAAGGCGAGCAAGGTGCAAAAGAGGCAGGCAAAATGCGAGCTGAGGGGAAGGAGTACAAAGTACGCGATGGAGATGTGATGAATTTTTTGTTTAATGTTTAGGCAAACGCGCGTATCTAAGTTGTGAAGATGTGCGGCTGCTTTGACAAAGCGATTAAGTTAAAGCAGCCGCATTAGAGTAATAATCAGGCTAAATCCTGACTATTAAGAGAATTTAAGAAAAGTTTTCTTTGGAAATTTACTAGATGGCCAGAAGGAAAAAAGCTGTCGCGCTTTTTGCTAAAGGAATGCTACCATTCCGATCAAAAATGGAGGAAAGTCAGGGGTAAAAAGTGACTTCTAAAAAAACGTAAATCTTTGATTTATAAGAATTTTATGGTGCCGGCTGCAGGACTCGAACCCGCTACCTGATGATTACAAATCAACTGCTCTACCAGATGAGCTAAGCCGGCAAGACCCGAATTATAACGCATTGCGAGCGATCTGCTCACTTAATTTGTGCTGAAATTGCACTACCTAGCAATTTCAATCAGCTGCCCCGTTTCTCAATGGAGATTAAACTTGCACAGCAACCTATGCCGCCAACTTAATAGCCAATATTTTTCCTCATTTGACAATCTTTAGATGCGAGCGCCCACTTTTTTTCTTACCGTTATTATCATCTTGCTTCTCCTTAGCTAGTAAGGTTTCCGTTGATGGCTCGTTCAATCCAGAGAGTAGATCAGCATTTTCCGCGCTAGACGCATCCGCTGCGTTGTTCGACGACGACGCATCTACTGGAAAGGCCATACCTTGACCATTTTCTAGTGCATAAATAGCCAGCACATTCTCAACCGGCACTTCTATTTTATGGGCTCTACCAGAAAATCGTGCATTGAATTCAATCCAGTCATTGCGCATTTGCAACCCGCTCGTTGCGCTAAAACTGATATTAAGCACAATCTCGCCGTCACGGACGAACTCACGCGGAACTCGAGCTTGGTTATCTACTCGCACCACAATATGCGGGGTATAACTATTATCGGTGCACCATTCATAAAGTGCGCGCAATAGATAAGGTTTGGTTGAAATCACTTGCTGCATTCGACATCCTTGAAATGATGGTCAGTGCGCCTGCCACAAGCAAAGCGCACTGGGCTATATGCATATACAGCTATATCGCATACACCTTAAACCAGATTAACGACGCATGACCTTTTCTGAAGGGGTCAATGCTTCAATGAAGGCTGGACGGCTAAAAATCCGCTCCGCGTACTTCATTAGTGACGCCGCATTCTTTGAAAGTTCAATGCCAAAATAATCAAGGCGCCATAGCAATGGCGCAATAGCTACGTCCAACATCGAAAACTCTTCGCCCAGCATATATTTGTTTTTAATAAAAATCGGCGCTAATTGAGTTAAACGATCGCGAATGGCATGACGCGCTTTTTCATGGGTCTTGTCAGTTGAGCGGCCTTTAGCCGATTCAAGCGTAGTGACGTGCACAAACAATTCTTTTTCAAAGTTAAACAGAAAAAGACGAGCGCGCGCGCGTTGTGCTGGATCTGCGGGCATCAACTGCGGATGAGGAAACCGCTCATCAATATATTCGTTAATGATATTTGACTCGTATAGAATCAGGTCACGCTCCACTAAAATTGGCACTTGACCATATGGATTCATGACTGCAATATCTTCCGGTTTATTGAAAAGATCAACATCTCGGATTTCAAAGTCCATCCCTTTTTCAAATAGGACCACCCGGCAACGCTGAGAAAACGGGCACGTCGCGCCGGAATATAAAATCATCATTTTTTACTTTCCTTAAAAAACCAAAGGGCTGCACTGCTTGCTGCCCATTCACTTCACTCTTCGCCCCTGCGAAAAGTCAAAACCACTTAACTCGCTTATGACTGCTTGCAGAGGCTATCAATTCACTTTAGCCTTATAGCAATCCGCTTAGACAATGTCTATTTAATTTCTTTCCAATAGTTTACATTCAACCGCCACGCGAAAAGACTGAGCACACTCAAAAACACTATCACCCACACCCCAAGCCGTTTGCGCCGCTGTTGTACAGGTTCAGCCATCCAGACCAAATAAGAGACTAAATTAGCCACTGCCGAATCATAATCCATTGGCGACAAGGTACCCGGTGTAAGTTGCCGGTAGCCTATATTTTTTTGACCGATATCGTGCCCCGCACTACTCTCCCCTTCGCTTTGCAGCGTACGTTGTCCCTGTAACTGCCATAATACATGAGGCATCGCAACATTCTCAAAGACCAAATTGTTCCAGCCAGTAGGCCGAGTATCATCCCGGTAAAAACTTCTTAAGTAGGTATATAACCAGTCGCGCCCGCGCGCTCGGGCCTCCAAGGATAGGTCCGGCGCATCTGTGCCGAACCATGCTTTAGCATCGTCCACGCGCATGGCAATATTCATCATCTTGCCAACCTTGTCAGTGGTAAACAACAGATTGCTTTCAACCTCTTGCGCAGAAATACCAATGTCGCGCAGCCGACTATAGCGCATTTGGTTCGCACTATGACAATTTAAACAATAGTTCACGAAGAGCCGAGCACCGCGCTGCAGCGCTGCAAGGTCCCGCGTGCGATCAGGAGCTCGATCCAGTGCGACCGTTTGCTCATTTGCCACCGCTGAAGTCACTATAACAGCAGCCAAGATCAATATTGAGAGCAGTGTTTTCATTTAAATCCGCCTTTCTTGACTGTCAACTCACGATTTACGTGAAAAAGTGACACGGTCCGGCACTGGCTTAAAAACACCACGCTGGCTCCAATATGGCATGCCAAAGAAAAAGGCAAAATACAACAACGTGCATATTTGCGAAATCACGTTAGCCACTGTGGACGGTGGTTTAGTGCCAAGCACTGCCAGTGTTAAAAACACTAAGACAAATATCGTATATAAGACTTTATGAAAAAAAGGCCGATATCGGATCGATTTTGCCGGGCTACGGTCTAGCCAGGGTAAAAAGAAAAGTGTCATCACCGCCCCTCCCATGATGACCACTCCCCAAAGTTTCGCTTCTGTTACCCGCATTGCCGCAATCACAAGCGCCATACCAATCGCCGATACGGCTCTATATTTAAGGGTACGCGCGCGCACTACGCCCAATAAACCCAGTAGGCCAAGCACGATCATTAAAACGAGCTTGAAGTCGTCCGTGGTGGCGCGCAGCATTGAATAAAATGCGGTGAAATACCAAACTGGAGCGATTTCAGTTGGCGTTTTTAATGAATCAGCCGGAATAAAATTATTGGCCTCAAGAAAATATCCCCCCATCTCTGGCGCAAAGAAAACAATCGCGCTAAAAATCAGCAAGAAAATCGACACACTCATGAAATCGTGCACCGTGTAGTATGGATGAAACGGCACCCCATCCAGCGGCACGCCATGCTCATCTTTTTTATCTTTAATCTCAATGCCGTCCGGGTTATTCGAGCCAACTTGGTGCAATGCAATCAGATGCAGAGCAACCAGCAGCAGCAACACCAATGGAATCGCAATCACATGAAAAGCAAAGAAGCGATTTAGCGTGACATCGCTCACCACATAATCGCCTCGAATCCACAGCGCCAGATCAGGACCGATCAATGGAATAGCCGAAAAAAGGTTGACAATAACTTGCGCCCCCCAATACGACATTTGACCCCACGGCAATAGGTAGCCAAAAAACGCTTCCGCCATCAAGCATAAAAAAATCAGACAGCCCAAAATCCAAACCAGTTCGCGCGGCTTACGATATGAGCCATATAAAAGCCCGCGAAACATGTGCAAATAAAGCACCACAAAAAACATCGATGCGCCGGTCGAGTGCATATAGCGAATCAACCAACCCCATGGCACTTCGCGCATGATGTACTCAACCGAAGAAAATGCAAGATTGGCCTCCGGTTTGTAATTCATCGTCAGAAAGATGCCAGTTACAATCTGGATCACCAACACAAGTAAGGCGAGCGAGCCGAAAAAATACCAAAAGTTAAAATTCTTGGGTGCGTAGTATTCTGATAAATGATTCTTCCAAAACACCGATAATGGGAAACGGCGATCAATCCAAGCTAATACGCCGTTGGTTTCGACTGGAGCCTCAAGGGTAGATTCAGCGGGTTGTTTAGAATGCTGATGGGTCATTTATGCTTCTCCTTTTTCGTCTTTTCCAATTACGATGCGGGTGGATGAGAGAAACATATAAGGAGGCACATCCAGGTTTTGAGGAGCGGGCTTGTTTTTAAAAACCCGGCCAGCAAGATCAAAAGTGGAACCGTGACAAGGACATAACCAACCACCCGGCCAATCGTTGGGCAGGCTGTGCTGCGGTCCGGTTTGAAAGCGTGGCACTGGCGAGCATCCCAAGTGCGTGCAGATACCAATTAAAACGAGTATATGAGGATGTTCAACCCGCGCTCTATATTTGTTTTTACAGTAATCGGGCAGTGGCATCGAGAAAGGGTTTTTGGTATCAGGATCAGCAATCATATGGTCAGCCTTGTCTACATCAGCCAACATCTCATCGCTACGATTGATAATCCATACGGGTTTGCCGCGCCAGGCAACCGTCATTACTTCACCCGTTTGCAGGTGACTAATATCCGCTTCAACCGGTGCTCCAGCCGCCTTAGCACGCTCTGACGGGGCTAATGACCCCGCAAAAGGCAATAAAGTCGCTACCCCTCCTATGCCACCCGCGACAGAAGTCGCAATCAGCCAGTGCCGGCGCTCACTATTAACCGTTTTCCCTTGCTTGTCTCGCATCAACATACTCCCATTTTTTTAGGCCGTATTTCTGCTTCTTCTTTCATTATACCAATCAGCCTAATCGAGAACATGCCCAGTCTGTGGGAAAATTTTTATTTTCACTGGCAGCCTCGTTAAATATCTGCTTTTCCCAATAAAAATTCCACGTTACGGCACAGGCTTAAAACTTATATGCGCGGCTTTGCTTAAACCGGATTATCAATATCAATAAAGCAATGCTCGATCTCAAAAGTATTCGCTAAATGCGCGCCTAGCGCCTGCACTCCGTAACGCTCCGTCGCGTGATGACCCGCAGCCAAATAGGCAACGCCGCATTCGCGGGATAAATGAGTCGTGGCCTCGGAGATTTCGCCACTCAGATACAGATCGGCACCGGCCTCAATGGCGTCGTTAAACAAACCCTGCGCAGCTCCTGTGCACCACGCTACACGACGCACCTTATGGTGCGCGTCACCTAAGGCCAGTGGCTGGCGACCTAATCGATGAGCTACATGCGCCGCCATAGCGTCTAAAGTAACCGGCGCCGGCAAAGTCGCCAGCCAGCCTAACTCATTGGCCCCGAAACGCCCGTCCACAACCCAACCCAGGCGTTCCCCCAATTGCGCATTGTTGCCTAGATCACGATGGGCATCGAGCGGTAGATGATACGCAAATAGATTAATATCATGCGCCAACAGCAAGCGTAGCCGTCGGTATTTCCAACCCGTGATAGGTAATGCCTCGTTTTTCCAGAAAAAACCATGATGCACCAAAATCGCATCTGCACCCCAAGCAAGTGCGGCCTCAAGTAAAGCCAATGAAGCCGTCACGCCGGTTACAAGCTTGTTGATTTGCCGTCGCCCTTCAACCTGCAACCCATTGGGGCAGTAATCTTGAAAACAATCCGCGGCCAATAGCCGGTTCAAGTACAATCTCAGTTCATTATTATCCATATTAGCTCTAATCTCTTTCCATGCTTAAACGTTTCTGGCTCCTCTTCGCGCAAACGGTCACCCTGCTCTTGGCGCTTTTGTTTATTGTCGCCACATTAAAGCCTGAATGGCTACAAAGGCAAGGACAATTTGGCCAGCAGTTGGGCTCAACCATTGTTGCCTTACGTGAAACCGCACCCGCGGCTCATATCCGCAGCAAGCCAGAATGGTCTTATGCCGATGCTGCCCAAAAAGCCATGCCAGCGGTGGTGAATATATTTTCAAGTGCAGACACCCCTCCCACCCCGGACCCCCGCATGGAAGACCCACTTTTTCGCTATTTCTTCGGCGATCATGGTGGCCGGCGGCCACGGGAGCAACCCGAATCAACGCTAGGTTCAGGCGTCATTGTCAGCCCAGAAGGGTACATTCTAACGAATGATCATGTGGTCGATGGCGCAGATGAAATCGAAATCGCCCTCGCAGATGGCCGCAAAGCACCCGCAAAAGTGATTGGCACCGATCCAGAAACCGACCTTGCCGTATTAAAGGTCAATTTGCCTAATCTCCCGGCCATCACGCTTGGCCGCATGGAAGAGGCGCGCATTGGCGATGTCGTGCTCGCTATCGGCAATCCTTTCGCGGTTGGTCAAACCGTCACTATGGGCATTATTAGCGCGCTCGGGCGCAACCATCTCGGCATTAATACCTTTGAAAATTTCATTCAGACCGATGCACCGATTAATCCAGGCAATTCTGGCGGCGCATTAGTTGACAGTAGAGGGAATTTACTCGGCATTAATACCGCTATTTACTCGGCATCGCGTAGTGGCGGCTCATTAGGCATCGGTTTTGCGATTCCAATTTCTACCGCGCGTAGCGTACTTGAAAGCATTATCACCACGGGTGCTGTTACACGCGGTTGGATCGGTATCGAACCTCAGGATATTACGCCAGAAATTGCCGAATCATTTGATCTAAAGGGTAAATCTGGCGCCATCGTTGCCGGCGTGCTGCAAAGCGGCCCAGCCCATAAAGCCGGCATACGCCCAGGCGATATTTTGGTTGACGTCAATGGCACTCATATCGATGACACGACTGAATTGCTAGATGTGATTGCACAAATCAAACCCGGCACCGAGGCAAAATTACATATTGTGCGTAAAAACAAGCCTTTAGATATCATTGTGACAATTGGCAAACGTCCACTGCCACCTAAAAATACGTCACGCAGTGATGAAGTTAACTAACCTTCTCTTCTTTTTTGAGCAATAGTCGCGCAGCGAGCAAGCCTATTTCATAGAGTACAATCAGTGGCACCGCCAACAAAAATTGCGAAAGCACATCTGGCGGGGTCACAACGGCTGCAATAATAAAAGCGCCAACGATGATATAAGGCCTGATTTGCTTAAGCTTGCTCAAAGTCAGCACCCCCATGCGCACTAGCAACACGACCACGATCGGCACTTCAAATGCTATCCCAAAAGCTAGAAACAGAGTTAACGCAAAACTTAGATAATGGTCGATATCGGTTGCCATCTGTACGCCAAGCGGCTCATTGTAATGCGCCATGACTCGAAAAATTGCTGGAAACACCAAGAAATAAGCGAGCGCCATCCCGCTTAAAAATAGTGCATAACTACTGCCGACAAGTGGCACAATCAGCTTCTTCTCATGCTGATAAAGCCCAGGCGCAATAAACGCCCATAACTGGTAGAGCACAAACGGTAATGCAATCACCAATGCGACTAACAGCGTAACCTTGACCGGCACAAAAAACGAGCCCGTGACATCCAGCACAATCATTTTGCCATCTTTAGGCAAATTGATCAGTAAAGGGCGCGCCAACAGCCGGAAAATATCCGGCGCCCAATAGATAAGCCCAATAAATACAATGAGCACGGCAGCCCCTGCCCGCATGACCCGACTGCGCAGTTCGACCAGATGGGAAATAAACGTGTCTTCGCCTGTTGTAGTGGATTGAGGATGGTTCACGCCAAGGTCAATAGATAGGGGGAAATATTTAGAAAAACCGGCGCAAGCTTGCCGGTTTGTAACGCACCATACGCGCCGCCGCCGACTGCACATGCACCCGCTTACGGGCTGTACGCTTGTACCAGACTGGCAGCACCGACTGTTTAATGCGCCAATTGCTACGTTTAGGCAAAGTTGCTGGCCGCCGAATCGATGGTAAAGTACTGTCTACCGTAGCACTTTTTTCGGGGGATAGATTCACCGCATCATAGAAAGACTGCTCTCCCTGCTGCGCCGCTTGCTCAAACTGAGCGTGCATTTTCCGCAACTCTTCGACTTCAATCTCTCGGCTTACCTCAGCTTTGACCTCACTTATATAGCGTTGCGCCCGCCCAAGCAAGGTTCCAGCCGTGCGTGCAACACGCGGTAGACGTTGCGGGCCAAGTACAATCAGTGCAACCACACCAATCAGTACGAGCTTTGCCAAACCGAGATCGAACATATGAAAAACGAAGCCGGTTTATTGGATTAATATATATCGCGCTCTAGGGGTTTATTTTTTGCCTCAGGCTGAGTTGTATCAAGGCCTGATACTATTTGCTGTTTGCGCTCAGGCGAAGCGTCTTCACCCTCACGCATACCGTCTTTGAAGCCTTTAATTGCACTACCCAGATCACTGCCAATGTTGCGCAGCTTTTTAGTGCCAAATACAAGCGCAACAATCAAAAGGACAATCAACCAATGCAAAGGACTGCCTAAACCTGTAAACATAATCATTTTCCTTTTACGTCACACATGCTATGCGCAATGTGCGCATTCACCCCATACGCAACCATGGTCCAGGCCCACCAAGAATATGCGCATGCAAGTGATACACTTCTTGACCGCCACCCGGACCGGTATTAATCACCGTACGAAAACCTGTGTTACCTCCAGTATAGTCAACTCCAAGCTGCGCTGCGAGCCGCGGCAATAACGTCATCATTCTACCAAGCAGCGGTGCCTCTTGCAGGCCACAATTAGAGAGTGCCTCAATATGCTGACGCGGAATCACCAGCACATGCACAGGAGCGGCCGGCCGGATATCGTGAAAGGCGTAGAACTCATCATCCTCATACACTTTTTTACTCGGTATTTTACCGGCTGCAATCTTGCAAAAAAGACAATCGTCGTGGTTCATAATATTCGCTTAACACTATGGATGATGAAAGAGTCCTATCTTATTGCATTTTATATTGGCTTACGATCATTTAAATGGAGCCAACCCCGAATAATCCGGTACGCCACCCAAAGTACAGTCCCCCACAATATCAGTTTGCCAAGAAATATGCCCTGAAATAACAAACTCAGCGCCCCCAATCCCAAAGACCACCAAAAAGTGCAAATTTGCCAACTAAAATGGCTAGCATAGAAGGTTCCGCTTGCATCCCTGCGCTTCACATAATTAATCATCACAGCAACCACTGCGCTCACGCCGATTAACAAGGACAGCGCATACAGTCCATACAGAACGTGCGTCAAGGTCCGTAAACGGCGTTCTTGCTCGACCGAGAGCACATCACTGGCCGCCAATATTGGCCTACTTCCAAATTGATCGTTACTCATGGTTCAGTTTCCCTAAGTTCTCAAATTTGTGGTGCGAAAATTTATCATTAACGGTTAGCGTTTAAGCGTTACTTAATATAGAAATCTATGCGTCATTTTCAGCACGCGCAAGCGCTTTACGCAACGCTTTTTCGTCAAGCCCAGAGATCCCTTCACGACGCTCTAATTCGGCTAGCACCGCCGCTGGACTCAACTCAAAATGCGCTAGCATCACCAAACAATGAAACCATAAATCAGCCACTTCGCCAATCAACTTTGAAGGCGCATCTCCGTGTCGTACATCTTTTGCCGCCATCACAACTTCAGTGGCCTCTTCACCAATTTTTTTCAAAATCGCATCATCACCTTGATGAAAAAGACGAGCAATATAGGATTGCTCCGGGGCACTTGTTTTGCGAGTATCGACGAGAACAGCTAAACGCTGCAAGATATCATTAGAGGTTAGAGCATCGCTTTTAGGCATTTGAGATTTTCTCTGGGGGTTTAAGACCACACGACCAGCGTTTATATCAAGACAAGGAATAACGTGCTTGGGTAAAGCCATCACAAGAGTATCAACCTCTTATTTCATCCGCCCGACTTTGCGCTGCGGCGAAAGCTAGCTCGCCCGTATAGATTGCCCGGCCGCAAATTACGCCGTCAATGCCTTGATCTGCAACCGCACACAGTGCCTCAATATCGACTAAGCTCGCTAACCCACCGCTAGCAATCACTGGAATTTTGACCTTCTGCGCGATCTGCACCGTGGCGTCGAGATTAATTCCTTGTAACATGCCGTCCCAGCCAATATCTTTATAAATCAAAGCTTCACAGCCATATTCTTCAAATTTGCGCGCTAGATCGGTCGCTTCATGACCACTGAGTTTACTCCAACCATCGGTAGTCACTTTGCCTGCTTTTGCGTCAAGGCCAGCAATGATATGCCCATTAAATGCGCTACATGCCTCACGTAAAAAGCCAGGATTTTTGACCGCCGCTGTGCCAATAATGACATACGATAGCCCACTGTCCAAATAACGTTCGATGGTGCCAAGATCACGGATTCCACCGCCCAGTTGAATCGGGACCTCTTCACCCACTTCATCAATAATCGCCCGAATCGCCGCTTCATTCTTTGGTTTGCCCGCGGCAGCGCCATTCAAATCAACCAAATGTAAACGGCGCGCACCTTGATTGACCCAATGGCGGGCCATCTCTGCCGGCGCTGTGGAAAATACAGTCGTTTGTTGCATATCGCCTTGCTTTAGACGCACGCACTGACCGTCTTTTAGGTCGATGGCTGGGATCAACAACATAGCAGTCTTCAATAGATAAGGTTATGGGTTCCAATGGATAAAATTGTAGTACAGCTGTAGCTCTACAGCTGTACTTTTTTCTGGGTGAAATTGCGCGGCAAAAATGTTATCGCGTGCGACCGCAGAGGTAAAAAGCGCACAACTGTAATGCCTGCCGCCGCCCAAAAAGGGCTGTTTCATCGAAGATGCGGCCTTTAGATAAGGCCAGCGTAAGCGGTGCCGAGATCAGCTGAGGTTGCTGCGTCATTAACCGAGTGTTTATGACACTGCATGCACCGCCGGCGCCGTTTCCGTTTCCAGCACACGGCTTACCCGTGCACCAAGAGCAGATAACTTCTGTTCCATCTGGTCATAGCCACGATCAAGGTGATAGATACGCTCAATGAGCGTTTCGCCCTCGGCCACCAGCCCGGCAATTGCAAGACTTGCAGAGGCACGCAGATCAGTCGCCATGACCGTTGCGCCAGACAGATGCTCAACCCCGGTAACAAATGCAGTATTACCATCCGCCATGACATTAGCCCCCAGCCGATTAAGCTCTTGCACATGCATGAAGCGATTTTCAAAAATTGTTTCGACAATCTGAGCGGCACCGACAGCAATGCAATTAAGCGCCATAAACTGTGCCTGCATATCCGTCGGAAAGGCAGGATATTCAGCAGTACGAAAACTGACTGCCGACGGGCGCTGGTTCATCGTGGCGCGAATCCAATTAGACCCTGACTCGATCCGCACACCTGCCTCGCACAATTTATTCAGCACCGCATCCAACAACATGGGTTCGATATTGCGCAGCATAATATCGCCACCTGCTGCGGCGACGGCACAGAGGAAAGTACCCGCTTCAATCCGATCGGGAATCACCTGGTGACACGCGCCATGCAGCCGGTCTACCCCTTGAATCGTCAGCTGATCGGTGCCAATGCCATCGATTTTTGCACCCATCGCAACCAAGAGATGGGCTAAATCAGCCACTTCCGGCTCACGCGCCGCGTTCTCCAGCACCGTTTCGCCTTCGGCCAGGGTCGCTGCCATAAGCAGGTTTTCTGTACCGGTCACCGTGATCATATCAAAGGTAATGCGACTGCCTTTGAGCCGCGTGCCTTGCTTGATGCGCGCATTAATATAGCCATGCTCAAGTTCGATCTGCGCCCCCATCAACTGTAGGCCTTTGATATGCTGATCAACCGGCCGCGCACCAATCGTGCAGCCGCCCGGCAACGATACCCGCGCCTCGCCCAAACGCGCCACCAGCGGCCCCAATACCAAAATTGAAGCGCGCATGGTCTTCACTAGCTCATAAGGCGCCAACGGCTGATCCACGCAACTACCATCAAGAGTCATGGCTTGGCCAGACACCTTGGCCCGTACCCCCATTTGCGTAAGCAGGGCAATCATGGTGCGTACATCCTGCAAATTCGGCACATTACCTAAATCAAGCTGTCCGGCACCCAATAAGCTTGCACACAAAATCGGCAAAGCCGCATTTTTAGCGCCCGAAACGTTAACTTCACCTACCAAGCGTTGTCCGCCTTGAATCAGCAATTTATCCATTATTTTTCGCCTATCGTCTTAATGGCGCAGCTTATAACCGCTCACCAACATACGCATCGCCAAGCCGGCAAGCGCAATAAAAAAGCCCAAAGTAATTGCCAGACTCTTAAGTGGTGCGATATCCGACACCCCAAAAAAACCATACCGAAAACCATCAATCATATAAAAGAATGGATTCAGCCTAGATACGTGCTTCCAGAAATCCGGCAATGCCTCGGTCGAATAGAATACCCCTGCCAGAAAAGTCAATGGAACAATTAAAAAGCTCTGAAACGCGGCCAATTGATCAAATTTTTCTGAGTAAATACCCGCCACCAACCCCATTGTGCCAAGAGTAGCAGCCCCCAGCACCGCAAACGCGAAGATATAAAGCGGTGAGACGAAACTCATCGGCACAAACCAAGCCGTTGCCAACCATACCCCGAGCCCCACGCACATGCCACGCACAGTAGAAGCAAGCACATAAGCACTAAATATTTCCCGCGCACCTAGCGGCGATAGCAACATAAACACAAGGTTACCGCTCACTCTCGATTGAATCAGCGACGATGAGCTATTGGCAAAAGCGTTTTGTAGCACGCTCATCATCACCAAACCGGGAATCAAAAAGCTCTTATAGCCCACCCCTGGGTATACCTGCACATGATTTTGCAACGCTTGACCAAAAATCACCAAATACAGAAAAGCCGTAATAACCGGCGCGGTAAGCGTTTGCAAGCTGACCTTCCAAAAACGCAAAACTTCTTTACAAAATAAAGTATAAAAACCAATCATCACGCGTTCCTCTCAAATTTTCTCAGTCGCTGATGAACCATTCATCACTTGGATAAACACATCTTCAAGGTCCGCTTTACGGATGCTAATTTCTTCAATCTCACACTCTGCCGCACGGCACTGAGCAAGAATCGACTCGACTTCAGCATAAGAGCTAAGTCGTAGCGCATATTGATTAATGTCTATCTGTTGTCCGGTTGCCAACGCCTGCAGATTTGCAGGCAAGACACCTTTGGTCAACCGCAGCAACAGCTGAGCGCTAGAAAAGCGTTGCAGCATTGCCTGCTTACTATCTAGCGCCACCACCTCGCCCCTTCTAAGCATCGCGATGCGATCACACAATTGCTCCGCTTCTTCGAGGTAATGCGTGGTTAATACAATCGTATGCCCTTCACGATTTAAGCGCGCAATAAATTTCCACAGCCCTTGGCGCAACTCAACATCCACGCCTGCAGTGGGTTCATCTAACACGATCACCGGCGGCCGATGCACCAATGCCTGCGCCACCAGTAAGCGGCGCTTCATACCACCGGACAACGCGCGCGTATTAACCTCAGCCTTCTCAGTTAAATCAAGGTGAGTCATGACTTCATCGATCCAATCGTCATTACGTTTAAGCCCGTAATAGCCAGATTGGATACGCAGCGTTTCACGCACCGTAAAAAAAGGATCGAACACTAATTCTTGCGGTACCACGCCTAATACCTGGCGCGCCGCACGAAAGTCAGTCACGACATTGTGTCCGAGCACCAGCGCTTCGCCTTCATCAGCGCGTGCAAGGCCGGCGAGGATGCTAATTAGAGTAGTTTTACCCGCCCCATTAGGGCCCAGTAAACCGAAAAACTCACCCTCCTCAATCGACAAATTGATGCCTTTGAGCGCTTGGAGGGCTTTGTAACGCTTTTTAATGTTACGGATTTCTATGGCTGGCATGGGAATGTGAGCAAGGTCTATGGTATCGAGATTGCTTTTGAAGGTTGCGAAACACCTGATTATAGGCGAAATCTACGCTAGCGCGCCGTGATGGCATTCAACTCAACGAAGAAAAACCTGAGCAATATCTCCTTTAATTCAGCACGCTGACTGAAGCGCGGCACACTACTTTTATAATTTCAATAACTCATCAACCCCATAAGCCCGCGCCAAGCTCTTAAGCTTGGCCGGCAAATTAAGCACCTCAAGCGTCTTTCCCCGTACTTGAGCTGCTCGGAACCAAGCAAGCAAAACCGCCAGCGCAGACGAATCAAACCGCGCAACTGACGTGCAGTCGATGCGCACCGCTTCTGCTGAGTTTGTTGTGATATAGGCTAAACCCGCTTCAAGTTCAGCCATGGCGCTTACATGTGTAAGCGCTGTTCCGGTTGAAAACACTGCCATTAATGCGGCCCACTCGCGAGTTTCTGGTTGCGCTGCTTTAAAAATTCAAGCAAACCGCTCACTCCGCGTTGCGAAATAAGCTCACTAAATTGCTGCTGGTAGGTTTGCACTAACCAAGCACCGCCTACGTTGAGATCGTAGACTTTCCACGCATTCCCTTTTTTCTCTAAGCGATAATCAAGACCTATGATCTGCCCCTGGTTAAAAACCTTGGTGCGCACCACTACATCAGTTGCATCCGGCGCCATACGGAAAGGTAAGTACTCAATCTTCTGATCACGAATCTGCGATACAGCGCCTGAATAGGTATAAAACAATAAATCTTTAAATTGTTTGACTAATTCTGCTTGTTGCTGTGGCGTAGCTGTCCGCCAATGACGTCCCATCACTAGACGAGTAGTACGCCCAATATCGGCATGCGGCAAAATTTTTTGATCAACCAACTGAGAAATTTTACCAATATCCCCCTGCTTAATGCCAGAGTCTTTTTTAATGCTATCGAGCACTTCAGTCGTGATGGCCTTAACCAGGCCATCAGGAGTACTGGTGTTAGCTGCACTGGCCTCGGCAGTTTGCGCCAGGGCCGTGTTACAAAACAGGCATAGTGCCGCATATACTGGCAGGAGCATTAATCTTAAAGCACTTTTCTTCATATGACTCACCCTTAAAAAAGACCTATCGTCAAAATTTATAGACTATCAAAAACGCAAATTTGGAAAATTCCTCAGAGGCGGCATGACTTGCTGGGCTGGAACTCGCCTATCAGTTGGCGTTGTTTTCTCGTCTAGCGTATTGGTCACCGCCCCTTGCGGCGCTAGTTCATCTTTTACCGCCTCTAGCTGAGGGGTAAGCGGAGCAGATGCAGCCCGCTCTTCTGGGTCTTCATATACCGGTATATCCCCCTCATCATCTTCATACTCCGGTGGCGGCGGATTGCCATCATAAATTAAATATTGACGGCGCTGCAGGTAAGCATTGCGCACAAAAGAATATTTATCGAGCGCAGCATCTTCAAGTAAATCATTCGCCTGCAATAAGGCAGCGCGCGCATTGACCACGCGCAAACCGTATGACTGATTGCGCAGGGAAACTGGATCAATATAGCTCATAGGATCCACCTCACGGCCAACCAGCAACCCTGCAGTATCCCGTAGCGTGCTTGGACCCAATATCGGCAACACCAGATAAGGACCGGTTGATATGCCGTAATAGCCTAGCGTAAGCCCCAAATCGGCTTGGTGTTTTGGGAGCCCGGCGGCGCTTGCCACGTCGAATAAGCCACCAACGCCAAACAAGGTATTGATTGAGATCCGCATCAAATCTTCAGTGCCTGCGGTGAGTTTACCTTGCAGCAGATTATTCACCATCACAGATACATCGCCCAGGTTCGAGAAGAAGTTCGATACACTTACGCGCACCGCCTTAGGTAGAGTCCGGTTATATGCTTTTGCCACCGGCTTAAGCGCAAAACGATCGACGGTATCGTTAAACTCGAAAATGGTACGATTCATACCTTCAAGTGGGTCAGATTTTGAAGGCGCACGCACGCTAGTACACGCTGCAAGCCCTAATGCTAGTGCGCATATCGCCACCCGGCTAAGCTGCCAGCCGAGATCTGTAGCGGCTTTGGAGAGTTGTTTCATTTATTGACCTTCGGGCATTGCCCCGGACTCACTCGGCACAGCCGGCGCCGGCTTGTTTGCGCCAGCGTCTGCGGCTTTACCGTAAATAAATTGACTGATCAGTTTTTCGAGCACTACAGCAGATTGCGTCATCGTAATCGTATCACCCGCTTGCAGCATCTGCTCGTCGCCACCTGGCTCAAGCCCAATGTATTGCTCGCCAAGTAACCCAGCTGTCAAAATTTGCGCTGAACTGTCCTTTGGAAATTGATATTGCCGTTGAAGATCAAGCGTAACCACTGCCTGATAGGTCACGCTATCAAAATCAATCCGCGCAACCCGGCCAACGTTCACCCCGGCACTTTTCACCGCTGCACGTAGCTTAAGGCCGCCAATATTATCGAATTTCAATTCAATTGGGTACGTAGATTGGAATGATAGCGAGCTCATATTACCTGCTTTGAGCGCTAAAAATAGCAGCGCCAAAGCGCCCAGCACAACAAACAAGCCAATCCAGTAATCAAGCGTATTTTTTTTCATCATTTTGATCCGTTTAATTGCTAAACATCAATGCTGTCAACAAGAAATCAAGCCCCAGCACGGCCAAAGAAGCGAAGACAACAGTGCGTGTGGTCGCCCGCGCTACGCCTTCGGGCGTAGGCTTAGCTTCATAGCCTTGGTATAAAGCGATAAAGGTCACGGCCAAACCAAACACAAAACTTTTCACCACACCATTGCCGATATCGCGCCAGACATCGACGCCGCTTTGCATCTGTGACCAAAATGCCCCGCTATCGACACCAATCATTAAGACCCCAACGCCATAACCGCCAAGGATGCCAACCGCACTAAAAATAGCAGCCAAAATCGGCATTGCAATCACCCCGGCCCAAAAGCGCGGCGCCACCACAAACGATAGTGGATCAACCGCCATCATTTGCATTGCCGTCAATTGCTCACCCGCTTTCATTAGGCCAATTTCAGCCGTCAATGCAGTCCCTGCGCGCCCAGCAAATAGCAGTGCGGTGACGACCGGCCCCAACTCACGCACGAGCGACAATGCGACAAGCAGGCCCAGCGCCTCTGCCGAGCCATAGCGGCTTAAAGTGTAATAGCCTTGCAAACCCAGCACAAATCCTACAAAAAGACCTGAGATGGCGATAATGACAAGCGAATAATTACCCACAAAATGAATCTGCTGCATCACCAAGCGTGGCCGCTGTAATAAGCGCCAACCCTCACTCAGCAACCGTAGCCACATCCGCGTACCATAGCCCGCGCGACTTAGGCCATTGAGCACTGCGCGACCGAGCACGCTAATCATGAGCGTGCTCCTGCATCCACCGCAAGACCAAAATCAGCGGCCAGCGGCGCGCCCGGATAGTGAAAGCCAAACGGCCCCTCTGCCGCACCATCAAGAAACTGGCGCACCGTCGGATCAGTTGAGGCACGCAACTGATCTGGGCTGCCTTCAGCATGGAGAGCACCATCTACAATGAAATAGACATAATCGGCAATGGCAAACGATTCCGGTACATCATGAGTCACTAGAATGGAGGTGGCGCCAAGCGCCTGATTTAAAGTGCGAATCAAATTTGCAGTAATGCCAAGCGAAATCGGGTCAAGGCCAGCAAACGGCTCATCATACATAATTAATGTAGGATCGAGTGCGATTGCGCGGGCCAATGCAACACGCCGCGCCATGCCGCCGGAAATCTCAGCGGGCATCAAGTCGCGGGCGCCGCGCAAACCCACTGCATTTAACTTCATCAGCACTAAATCTTGCAGCACAGTTTCTGACAATTGAGTATGCTCACGCAAAGCGAACGCGACATTATCAAATACCGATATATCCGTAAACAGCGCACCAAATTGAAATAACATGCCCATTTTGCGGCGCAATGCATAGATACCGGCCGTATCAAGCTTGCCAATATCCGCGCCCTCGAACAGCACTTGCCCGCGCCGGGCTCGCTCCAAGCCACCAATTAAGCGCAAAATTGTTGTTTTACCGCAACCAGAGCCGCCCATAACGGCCACCACCTGGCCGCGCTTAAAACATATATTTAAGTTTTTAAGCACAAGCCGCTCGCCATAGCCGAAATCTATGCCGCGCAGTTCAAGCAAGTTGTCAGAGTGGATATGAGGCACTGTATCACCCGAATTTTAAGTTCAGATTAGGGAACTGTAGATTATAAAGGAAGCCACTTTATCTTTTCTTTTCGTTTGTGTGTGCTTTATTTCGTTAGGAGTAACGATAGCATGGTTGAGAGGATGATCAAATTTGAGGAGGACATGCGTACAACAAACTTAGCCAGCAAATACACCCCCTCACCTGTAATATCATGCGATAGTTCATATTTTTCCGCTAGATCTGTTGAAAATTGGTTACACTTTTGCCACTGCCCACAAAGCAGAATGCAGGTATCAAAGAATCATTTACCAAGGAGGAAAAATGAAACTGACCCGTATTTTTGCAGCATGTGCCGTCTTATTGGTGGGCGCGGCCACCGCTCATGCCCAAACCGCTGGTAATTTTATACTTGGTACTGGCTGGCTCCATTTGGATACTAGGGATAGCAGCCACCCCATGCGGACAACGTCCCCGGCAGCGCTCGCTAAAGTCTACGGGAATACAGGCGCCTCAGTTAATAACGCAAACACGCTTGGCTTATCGGGTCATTATTTCTTTACAGATAACATTGCAGGTGAATTCGTAGTAGGCATTCCCCCGCGTTTCGATTTGAAAGGTGAGGGTGAATATGCAAGCTACGGTAAACTCGGTTCAGCACAGCAATGGAGCCCTGCGTTATTGCTCAAGTATTATTTTTTCAATGCACAGGCAAAATTCCGTCCCTATACAGGCCTTGGAATTAGCCGAGTCTGGTTCACTGATGCAAAACTGACTAACACCAATTTCGAGCAAAAAAGATTATACAAACTCCCTGGCACGGCAACTGACGTCTCGGCCGATAGCCAATGGACACCTATATTTAATGCCGGTTTCTCATATCAGTTAACAAAGCGCTGGTTCGCTGGTCTATCAGTCTCGTACTTACCTTTGCGCACAACCGCCAAGATAAATACGACTGCCAATACGCCTATGGGACCAATAAGAATGACAAATGAAGCAGAAATTAAAGTGAATTCAATTATTACTTATCTTAACGTTGGCTATCGCTTTTAACCTTTGCCATACTTAATTTAACTTATCTGTGCCACCCACGCTATTAAGCCTAGTGGCATTTTTCTATATGCAGCCAAAGCACAATTAAATGAATATGTTTTGCGCAGCCTTTTTTAACCCTCATCCATTACAAAAAGACGACGATATTCTTTAAGTGCGTAACGATCTGTCATCCCAGCAATATAGTGGGCGATAAGCCGTGGTTGCAACTCAGGATCATGACTTTGATACGGCGGAGGCAACAATCGATGATCACTTTTGAATGCATCAAAAAGCCCAGTAACCACGCGCTGCGCTTTGTTCGTCATCCGCATGACCTGATAATGGCGATACAGATTTTTAAATAAAAACTGCTTGAGTTTTAGCGCTTGTACGGCAATAGATGCGCTATGTCCAACCAGCGCCGGCGCGCGCCGCACTTCATCAGGCGAGAGTAGCGCATGAGCCTGTAATTTGATCGTGGTGGCCGTGATCAAATCAACGATCAGGGTGTTAATGATGCGCCGGATCGTTTCATGCACCAAACGACGCCCACTTAAAGCCGGCCAAGTAGATAACACCTCACGGTGATGCATGCGCCACAGTTCAAGTTCATCCAGTTGCTCAACCGTCAGCAAACCGGAACGCACGCCATCGTCAATATCGTGATTGTTATACGCTATTGCATCCGCAAAATTTGCAATTTGCGCTTCTAGCGTGGGCTGCTCTGCGCGTAGAAAACGCTCGCCGACGTCCCCCAAGCGCTGTGCATTTTCGCGAGAGCAATGCTTAAGAATACCTTCGCGTGTTTCAAACGTAAGATTGAGGCCATTAAAGCCCCCATAGCATTCTTCTAATTCATCCACGACCACCAGGCTTTGCAAATTGTGCTCGAAGCCGCCATATGCGCGCATACATTCGTTAAGCGCGTCTTGTCCGGCATGGCCGAATGGCGTATGACCCAAATCATGCGCGAGCGAGATCGCCTCAATCAAATCTTCATTCACCCGCAAATTACGCGCAATAGAGCGCCCAATTTGGGCAACCTCCAGGCTATGCGTTAATCGCGTGCGAAAGAGATCGCCCTCATGATTCACAAAAACCTGTGTTTTATATTCAAGCCGCCGAAATGCAGCAGAATGAATAATGCGGTCGCGATCTCGCTGAAATGCGGTGCGCGCTTCAGGTGCAGGCTCTGCATAACGGCGACCACGCGAAGCAGATGAGCGTGCGGCATAGGGTGCAAGGTGCGCTTCAAGCGCCACCAAATCAATCGGGGTGATTAGATAGCGGGATGTCTTGTCAACAGAATTCATTGCGTTCCACATTCATCAAAAAGACCATTGCATAGGAGCCCAGAAAATGCCAGACCCATCATGATTCGGACTACGTGTTAGGTTTTTCAGCAGCAGTATCAGGCTGGGTCGAGGCCGTTAACACCGCCCGCAGAGTATGATCCGTGACACGCATTACAAACGCCTCTCCCAAGCGCTTTAATAAGATACAGTTAATGTGCTCAGCCTCAGTTTTTTTATCAACGCGCATTAAATCTAGATAACGATCAGAGCCTAATATAGGGGCCTGCGTCGGTAAGTGCGCTGCCGCAATCAGCCGCTTAAGGCGTGTACGTGTTGCGCTATCAATCAATCCAAGCTGTTGCGACAAAGTAGCCGCCATCACCATTCCACACCCCACTGCCTCACCATGCAGCCATCTGCCATAGCCCAAGCCGGCCTCAATCGCATGACCAAAAGTATGGCCAAAATTAAGCAGCGCACGCCTTCCTTGCTCGCGCTCATCAGCCGCGACCACCTGCGCCTTAATCTCGCAGGAACGACGCACCGCTTCAATTGTTGCTGCCTCATCGCCACGGTTGAGTGCATCAATATGTGTTTCAATCCAATCAAAAAATGCGGCATCGGCAATCGCACCGGCTTTAATGATCTCCGCAAGTCCTGCTGCAAGCTCACGCGCGGGCAACGTACGCAGCACTGCCGTATCGGCAATCACCGCCTGCGGCTGATGAAAAGCGCCGAGCATATTTTTGCCCAGCGGGTGATTAATGCCTGTTTTGCCTCCTACTGATGAATCAACTTGCGCCAGTAATGTGGTGGGTACTTGGATAAAGGGTATGCCACGCATATAGCAAGCAGCGGCAAAACCGGTGATATCGCCCACTACGCCCCCCCCCAGTGCAATCAGTGTCGTTTTACGATCAGCATGCTCCGCTAACAGTTTGGTAAAAATAAGATTGAGGGTTTCCCAGTGCTTATGTGCTTCGCCATCTGGTAGCACGATCTGGATCAAGCGCTTACCAAGCGGCGCAAGAGTTGACCTAAGCCGTGCTGCATAGAGCGGCTCAATGGTCGCATTTGTGATGAGCGCAACGGTAGAGCCCATTAGGTGCGGGGCAAAAAGCTCGGTGCGATCAAGCAGATGGTTACCAATGTGAATCGGGTAAGCGTGCGCAGCAAGATTAACGTTAACTGTCAGCATGGTTAAAGATCGCCAGGATTTTTATTGGAGGTCCTCGGATCTGTAACAGCCGTGCGTTGTAGAATCAAATGAAGCAAAGTATGCATAGAAATCCTAGAATGGACTGTAATTAAAGCAATTCGAGTTGTGCTAGCACAGTATCAACCAATTGACTTGCAGCCGGCCGGCCGGTCTCAATGACAATGTGCGCACATTCACGATACAGGGGGTCGCGAATTGCATATAAATTGTCGAGTTGCGCGCGTGGATCATCGGTCTGCAATAATGGCCGATTTCTACTGCGACGCGTGCGTAACCATAAATCATGCGGGTGCGCATGTAAATAAATGACTGTGCCGCGGCTTTTTAAGCACAGACGATTTTCGGCATTTAATATTGCGCCGCCGCCCGTTGCCAGCACAATCCCGGTATGTTGCGTAAGCTCATCGATCATTTTTGCTTCGCGCTGCCTAAATCCTATTTCACCCTCATGCTCAAAAATAACCGGGATACAGGCGCCTGTCCGTACTTCAAGCTCATGATCGGAATCGAAAAAAGGTTTTTGCAGCTGTCTGGCCACAGCTCGCCCAATCGTGGTCTTGCCTGCGCCCATCAGGCCGATAAAAAAAAGGTTAAAGTGAAATTTGGAGTCTTGCAAAATCATCTCTCATCTTGGCTTAGATTCCGTCATGGTACGGCAAAGGTAACTGCGTCACTACGTTCGGTGTAATAAAAACCAGCAATTCACTCTTACGCTGATTATGAGTGCTATGGCGAAACAAGGTGCCTAATAGCGGAATCTCGCCAAGCCAGGGAACCCGCGCAACATCGGTGCGTTCATCCTGAATAAAAATACCACCCATGGCTACTGTACCCCCGTTTTCAACTTGGACCTGTGTGCGCACATGTTTCGTATTTACTGCAGGACCCGATTGTGTCTGCGTCCCAATACTGTCTTTAGAGACATCGACATCAAGTACAACATGACCATCCGGCGTAATATGGGGCGTTACCTCAAGCTTGAGGCTAGCCCGGCGAAACTGCACAGCCGAGACACCATTGCCTACTTTCGCCTGATAAGGCAACTCCGTACCCTGCTCAATGAGGGCTTGCACTCGATCCGCTGTCACCACGCGGGGGCTGGACAATATTTTCCCATATCCATCCGCTTCCAGTGCGCTTAACTCTAGAGCGAGCAGCCGGTTAGCACCAGCACTAAAAAGGGTGAGTCCTGCACTCATTGCATCAAACCCTGAAAGGGGGCCTGCCGGTAAATCATAAATTGCACCATTGTTAGCGGCCAATAATCCTCTCGGCACATTTTCACCCGCAGTCGCACCTAAGCGCGCTAGCCGCGCCCCTAACTCGCGGGAGAATCCTTCTTCTGCTTCGACAATCCGCACCTCAATGGCAACTTGCCGTAATGGCCGATCAATGGCTTTTAACAGTACCTGAATGTGCTCGATATGCTTAGCTAGGTCGGTCACTAAAAGCTGGTTGGTCCGGCCATCCGCTATGGCGGTTCCGCGTTTTGATAAAACGCGCTGGATACCGGCGCCGTGCAGCAGTTTGCCAACCTCGCTTGCGCGTTGGTAATGTAACTCAAAGAGATGGCTGATTAATGGCTCAAGCTCAGTCGCACGCGCATGAGCTTCAAGACGCTGCCGCTCTCGGCCAGCCAACTCTTCTACGGTAGCGACCCAAATAATATTGTCACGATTTTGCACCACTAAGCCATGCACATCCATTAGCATATCAAATGCACGACGCCACGGCACCCGGTCAAGCCGCATTGATACGGTACCTCGCACCTGCTCACTCGCAATGATATTCAAACCCGTGAAGTCCGCAAAAGCTTTTAATACGGCTGATAATTCAGCCTGATGAAACTCAATCGTAAGCGGTGCATTAGCATCGCCTTTATCTTCATCGAGATTGGCTTGTGCTTGACAGGGGATTAAGCCAATGCCTGCTGCCACCATCCATAGCCATATAAGAGGCATCGCCTGGCGCAGTGTATGCGGTATAAAGGCCATCAGCTGGCCTCTCGTAGCGAAAGTGTCCGTATCAAACCTGACCCTTGCGATAAGAATAGCGAAGAGGTATCAATTCTTGTCACCACCTCACCATTTAATTTTTCACCTGTGCGCAGTAGAACAGAACCCGCAGGCGAATGCACCAGCGCCGCCCGCGTACGCCCACGTTCAAGTATGCCAATCAGCCGTAACGTTAAATTGGCCGATGGCGGTGGTGTTTGCGTTAAGGTAGACGGATTGAGTTGGCGATGGATAGAAGATGAAGCTTGAGATGCAACGCCACGGTGCTCTTGGATCAACGGGTGCAATGGGTCATATGCAACCGCCGGTGCTGGCCTAGATTGCATCACGCCAATGAAAATTAAAGAGACTAACGCTGCTGACAACATGCTGTATCTACGGTACTGACGCAAACAACGCGCCCGTACATATCGATACGGCAGCAGATTAAAACCGCCTACCGCAAAATCCTCGCTCGCTATGCGGCGCCGCAATAAACGAGAACCTTCTAGCCAGTTTATGCGACTGGATAATTTCATAACATCCAGCGCAATGCAAGACCAAATACAACCGCAAAGGGTGCAATAGCTCCCAATTCAGGCCTGGCCCATTGCGCACTGCCGGTGCCTCTATGGCTCCGCACTCCAGTGCTGCCATGAATGCCGTTGCGATTGCCATAATGCCGATTGCAACAGGCTAGTGGATCGAATTCAATCACTGGGCAGCCTAACACAACGCTCAATTCATCGATTGTCCTGCCGGCCATCAGCAACGTCTCAACCTCCCCTGCAATTAAGACATATACAGGCTGGATCATTTTGATCAAGTCGTGTAATGCTGTTATAAAAGCCGGGGTAGCTAAATCAGCAGGTGAAAATTTGAGTTCACGTTCAATCGAACCCCCGCATAGCAACCACATGCACCCACTATCCGTACCTAGCCAAATGGCTCCGTAGAACATGTCTGCCCGACCGGTCTGCATACCGGCAAAACGACAAGCTCGTAAGGCAGCAGCATCTGCCCCGTCGATTGCATGCAACATCATCCCTGCTTGAGCCGCGGCTTCAAGCCGCACTTCCACATAGCGACGTGGAGTTGCCACAATGGTGAGCTGATCTGGCGCACCGGCGGGGTCTGCGCGGAACCAATCCACTGATAATGCAGCCGCCTCAATGCCAGCTAAATGCTCTGCCTGAGCCAACACTGCTGACTCAAGCGCGTCAAGTGCTGTATCGGAGTGTGTCGTCATCACGCTCTGCGGCGCGAGCATGGCAATCGATAGCTGTTGTAACAATGCCGCCGTAGCAGGCAACGCCATAGCAACGCGGGCAGCAGATAATGCTCGCTTACATCGACAGGCAAGCAGCGCTTCAGTCAATGCTGCTGCGATGACAGCAGGATCCATAAAATCCGCCCCCGCCACCATCCCGGCAGGCAGCGCACAAACGCCAATATGTTCAATTCGGATTTTTGCGGCAGCCAGCAACCGACGGCTTAGCACCATGACCCGCAATTGCTTGGGACCCACTTCGATCCCTAGTGCAAAACGGCGCGCAACGCTAGCCATAGAAATTCGCATCAAATGTCCTTGAGTTTTAAAATAAAAATTTGCTCTTCATTTATTGACTTAATTTTGTCAATAAATAGGGACAAGAAATACTCAGCTAAATGGCTAGTTTATCGGTGGCGTATTAGCGCCAGCTAGAACCGTCAAAATCCCCGATAAGAGTAGATTTGAGAAGAAAATTACAAAATAGCGACGTTAACCAGACTAAAATCACTTTAAAAAGTACACGCAACCTGACAGCAGGTGGCTATAATCCACTGTCCCTCTTTTATCATTTTTATGGCTTCAAAATCTCCCCCCTCCTCGCGCCCACGCCCTGCCCGCTCGCCTTGGCTGGTTCTGTTTCTTTGGTTAAGCGGAGCAGCCGCTACGCTGGCGACAATCGGTACATTGCTGATTGCTTATATGCTGATCGTCATGCTGCCCAAGCTACCTTCACTTGAAGCACTGACTGATTACCAGCCCAAAGTGCCCTTGCGAGTCTATACGGCCGATCATGTGCTAATTGGTGAATTTGGCGCCGAGCGACGCCATCCTGTACGCTTTGAAGAAATCCCTGAGGTCATGAAAAAAGCGGTGCTCGCCATTGAAGATTTCCGCTTTTACGATCATCACGGAGTTGATTTCATCAGTATTTTGCGCGCCGGCTTAGCGGATATTTTGCATGGTAGCGCAGCCCAAGGCGCGAGCACCATTACCATGCAAGTTGCGCGCAACTTCTTTTTATCAAGCGAAAAAACCTATACGCGCAAACTCTATGAGATGCTGCTCGCCTATCGGATTGAGGCAACGCTGACCAAAGATCAAATCCTTGAGGTCTATATGAACCAGATTTTTCTGGGCCAGCGTGCCTATGGATTTGCCGCTGCTGCGCGGGTCTATTTTGGCAAAGATATCAAAGATATCACGGTGGCCGAAGCAGCCATGCTAGCTGGATTGCCTAAGGCCCCTTCCGCCTATAACCCAATTGTTAATCCAAAACGGGCAAAAATTCGGCAGACCTATATTTTAAAGCGCATGCATGACTTACGATACATTGATGCGGCGCAATATCAGACAGCGTTACAGGAGATCTTGCGAGTCAAAGGCTCAGGTAAAGAATTTAGCGTTCATGCAGAATACGTCGCAGAAACGGTGCGCCAAATGATGTATGCACAGTATCAGGATGAAATTTACACGCGCGGGCTTAACGTAGTGACAACGATTGACTCTGCCGAGCAAGATGCGGCGTACCGAGCCGTCCGTAAAGGCGTCTTAACCTATGAGCGGCGCCATGGCTATCGTGGGCCAGAAACCTATATTGATTTACCGGCTGAATCGGAAGCGCGCGATCAAGCCATTGCGAATGCATTACTAAATGAACCCGATAATGGAGAACTCAAGGCAGCCGTCGTGATCGCCGTCCGCGCAAAAGAAGTACAGGCCGAGCTATTAAGTGGCGACACCATCACAATTACCGGTGAAGGTTTAGCCTTTGCCGCGCGTGCGCTCACGACACAAGCATCAAACACTAAGCGCATCAAACCGGGAGCCGTGATTCGGGTCACCCAGGCAGCTAATGCTAATTGGTCAATCACACAACTCCCTCAGTTAGAAGGTGCTTTGGTATCACTGACCCCGCAAAATGGCGCAATCCGCGCCTTAGTCGGCGGGTTTGATTTCAATAAAAATAAATTTAACCATGTCACGCAGGCTTGGCGGCAACCGGGTTCGAGCTTTAAACCTTTTATTTATGCAGCGTCGCTCGATAAAGGCTTGGGCCCAGCCACAATGATCAATGATGCTCCGCTGTATTTCGCTGCGAAACAAGCCGGTGGCCAGCCTTGGGAACCCAAAAATTATGGTGGCCGCTATGATGGCCCAATTAGCCTACGCACCGCCCTATCAAAATCAAAAAACCTGGTCTCGATCCGCATACTAGACTACATTGGCCCTAAATATGCGCAAGAATATCTTACGCGCTTTGGCTTTGATGCCGATAAGCATCCTGCTTACTTGCCCATGGCGCTTGGCGCTGGACTCGTAACGCCGCTGCAAATGGCTACCGGTTATGCTGTTTTTGCGAATGGCGGCTACCACGTCAATCCTTATTTGATTGCCACTGTCACCGACCAGCGCGGGATCGTTATTTCACAAGCACAACCACTGGTTGCCGAAAGCAACGCCCCCCGCACCATCAGCGCTCGCAATGCTTACTTGATGACCAATCTATTACATTCTGCGGTGCAAAGAGGTACCGGCGCACGTAGCAATGTGCTTCATCGCACCGACCTGGCAGGCAAAACTGGCACCACTAATGATTCGCACGACGCTTGGTTTGCGGGCTTTCAGCATGAGTTGGTCGCAATTTCTTGGCTAGGATATGACCACCCTAAAAGCCTAGGCGATCGAGAAACGGGCAGCGGCCTAGCCCTGCCCATGTGGATCGACTACATGAGCCGCGCCTTGCCACGCCTTGCCGTATATTCATGGCCCCGGCCCAGTAGCGGGATTACCGAAATCGACGGTGAGCTTTTTTATGATGATTTTTTGCCAGGGCATGGTTTTGTTGCCCATATTGATACAAGCCAATCCCTGCTTACCGGCGAGGGAGGGGCAATTTCTGGCGCAAACATTGGCGTGAGTGAGACAGAAAAACGGGATATTATGGACTTGTTTAAGGGTCAATAAAGTCGCTGAAGGTGGCTTGCCTCTTTGCATTTTGAGGGGCAACCGCTCACCCATCAACCCTTAGACAACTCAATAGTGACGCCCGCTTGTTCGCTTGCATAGCGTGACAAGGCGGCAAATAATTCCATACCACCGCGCGTGTCAAGCCAAGCTCCGTCTTGTTGCCGGTAGTGAAAACCGCCGGCTTTCGCCGCCAACCAAATTTCTTGCATGGCCGCTTGTAAATTAACAATGATCTTGCTACCGTCTTCAAATTCTAGAGTTAATACATTGCCATTACGCTCATATTCAACCTCAGCCCCGCTTGCATCCAGCGCGGATTCGATTGCATCTAGCGTTGCCTCAGCAAACGCAAGGTATTCTTTATGATTGGTCATGCTACACTTCCCCGCTTTAATTTTCCGAGTTTAGCTATGCAGACTATTTGCAAAGCCAGCGCAATTGTAGCGGTTTTCATGGCTCTTGCCGCTTGTGGACAACGCGGGGCACTGTATTTGCCAACCGTGCCGCCGTTACCCGAGCCTGCTGCCGCCCCACAGGCGAGCCCGTTAAAAAATACGCCAGCCGCATCACCGCTCAAGCCACTGGCTCCATTCTCTTCCAACAGTCACTAAATGCTTGATAACGCTTTTGAATATATTAACGCCGAACTGCATGCAGAAAGCGTCCCGCTTACACTGCTTGCACGACAATTTGGCACACCGCTTTACGTTTACTCGCGCGCCGCCTTGACCCGCGCGTATCAAGCGTACGCACATGCGTGCGCAGGCCATAACGCAAAGGTTTACTATGCCGTCAAAGCCAATAGCAATCTCGCTGTGCTCGATGTCTTTGCAAGGTTAGGGGCGGGCTTTGATATCGTCTCAGGCGGCGAGTTAGCGCGTGTGCTCAAGGTTGGCGCGCACGCCGACAAAATTGTTTTTTCAGGCGTCGGTAAAAGTGTCAGCGAGATGCAAGCAGCACTGACTGCGGGCGTCAAATGTTTTAATATTGAATCGCTCCCTGAACTACAGCGCTTGCACGACATTGCAGCCAATACAGGTAAAACAGCACGGGTGTCATTGCGCGTCAATCCAGATGTAGATGCAAAAACGCATGCGTATATTTCGACAGGGCTTAAGTCAAATAAATTTGGCATTGCTTTTGATGAAGCGCGTGCGGCCTATCGCACAGCGGCGTCAATGAAATCGCTCGAAATCATGGGTATCGACTGTCATATTGGCTCACAAATCACTGAAATCGCGCCTTATCTCGATGCGCTAGATAAAATGCTCGAGCTGATTGAATCGATTGAAGCAGACGGCATCAAAATTTCTCATCTCGATATGGGGGGCGGCCTTGGCATTTGCTATGACGCCGAAACGCCGCCAGCGATTAGCACGTTTGTGCACACTCTGCTGAGTCACCTTGCCAAGCGAGGTCACGGACACCGTGAAATTCTATTTGAGCCAGGCCGCTCATTAGTTGGCAACGCAGGTATCTTGCTGACAAAAGTTGAATATTTAAAACCTGGCGCGGCCAAGAACTTTGCGATTGTAGATGCCGGTATGAATGATCTTGCCCGGCCCGCAATGTATCAAGCCTATCATGATTTAATCCCCGTTCTTCAACACCGCGACAACACGCCACAGGTGCTCTACGATGTGGTCGGGCCGGTTTGCGAAAGTGGCGATTGGCTTGGTCGCGATAGGACTCTGGCCCTTAAGTCTGGAGATTTACTTGCTGCGCGCTCGGCTGGCGCGTATAGCTTTACGATGAGTTCAAATTACAATACGCGGCCACGCGCAGCGGAAGTGATGGTGGCAGGGGAACACGCCTATTTAGTGCGTGCGCGCGAAACAGTTGAACAATTATTCGCGGCTGAAATAAGACTACCAGATTAAAACTGTAAGGGAAACTCAGGCAGTCTGTAACTGGAGTTGACTCATTTTCGCGGGCACTTTTAAACTACCGAAAAGGAATCAACTCCAAACTGGGATCAGCCCACTCCGAAGACATTCGAATCAACTCGAGTCTTGATATACCATCCCTTCCCTACTAGCTCCAAGTCTACTTTACCTACGTACGATTTAAGCTGATTATATTCCGCTTGTCTTTGCCCTCCTTCTTTTTGGCTTATCAACTGCATAGTCCAAAAAGTATAAGGACTGAGCATAAAATCCCCTCGACTCAGCTTTTTATAGGTTCCATTGCTGCTGACTGGTTGAAGAGGGCTTCCTCTCCTTTCAAAACTATAGTTGATTAGTAGCTTCTCACCCGGTATGGAAGAATACTGATTGTCATATCGATAGTAGGAATTGCCCCAATGGGTCATATCCACACTAAAAAGATTAAGAACCTTATCTAACGACTTTTGATTTTGTTTACGCTGCTCTTCTTCTACATAGACATCGTCAGATGACACCCACTTCATTCGGATAGCGATTTCGCTAAACTTAATCGCATCTTTCCAAGGCGCGCTAAAGGCAACATCCGCTTTGAAGGTGACGGGTTCTCCACTGAGTAAATTTTTAATTTCTAACCAATAGTCTGCAGGCTTCCATACCGCAAAGGGGGCTGTAAATTCCCCTTCACTATCAAAGTCTTCTGTCATTATTTGATTGTCATATTCATTGATGGAAGTTCTATATTCTATTAATCTTGTTCGTATATTCCTTATCGTTTCTTGGACGCGTCCTTGGAGCGAATCCATATTAAACTCGGTAGGCAAATCCAGCCCTGGCAAATATGTTTGAGTAAAAGGAAAGGCCCATTGCTCAAAGCTTTTTCGAGCACACTCATACTGAACAAGGAGCAAATTAGCGTTGATCGCTAATTCCAAGCTCTCCACTGCCAGACGCAAATCTTCCTTCACTATGGTAATCCCAGTAGAGACCGGTGAGTTGATCTGAGCAATATAATCTGCCAATTTTTGCTGGTCCTGACAAGCCTGGATACGACTATACAAATGAATCAACGTTGTCATCCCTTCATCCAGTTTTTCAAAACACCGCGCCAAGGCTCCTTGTACCTTAAAGCCCTGTGTGATTTGCTTGAGTTGAAACTGCATGTCTTTCAAGATAATTTGTACGCGCCACTGCGTGACATCCAGTGATACTTTCGACTGGCTCGCTAAACCACGTTCAATCGCTTGAATATCTTGCCGCATCCTTGCTACCCCGGGAATAATATCCTTATAGATATTGTCCTCATACTGTTTAAGCTTCGTCAGTTGATCCTTAGATTTTTGGATAGCCGTTTCAATAACCTTCTGTTTTTCCTGACCCTGTTGATATTGCTCGTAGATACCCGCAACCGATGCCGAAATCATTGCTATTATCTGTACAGTCTTAGTAGCGCGCTCAACATGCGCTAAGAGGGTTTTAGTTTGCGGCGCAGATTCCCGCGATTCTAAATCGGTTTTCTTTCTACTGAGTTCCGTTTCTAATTGTTTTTGCAAGCCATATAGCTCAGCAAGTCCGTTTGGATCAGGTTCACCTGGTTCCGTCGTGACCTTAGCTTGGATATTAGTCACTATTTGGGTGATATCTCCTACCTCAGTGGAGAATCCCTCGAAGTCCCGATTAATCTGGGCGAGTTGTTGCTCGATAACCTTGAGTTGATTCTTTTCTCGCTTCTTCAGTTCGGCTTGAAAGGCGTTCAGCCCTTTGCTGACCTCAGACGGGAATGAAAGTAGCGTGGCTCCAACAGTTTTATCGTCTAATACCAAACTTTCAGCAACCATCGTGCCTGTGCCAATCACCGCGCCCACAGCCACACCGACGGGCCCCCCCACACAGCCGATAACGGTGCTGCCTAGCTTCAGCACTCCAAATAGAGCCCTTAGCGTTAAGGCCTCTTCCAATTTCCGCTGTTGAGCTTGTAAAGCCTGCTGATTCTCTTGATTCTCTTGCTCCGCTGCTTGCTGCTCTACCGTTTCTGTTATTAATGCCTCTAGCTGCTGGTCGAGTTCTGTACCCATCTTCTCGATGGCGGGCTCAATTTCTGCTTTAACGAAGCCCTGCGCGTCTTTTATCTGCTGCTCAATAGAGGATGTATACTTCTCTTGATAGTTTGAAATCGCTTCCCTTTTTCTTTGCGTGTTCAGTTCTTTGACCGTCGCTTCGACCAAATCTAAATACCCTTTCATATCAATGACCAAATGCGGGTCTAACTTAACATTAAGACTGTTGAGTTTGCTCAGCGCAGCGGTATACAGATAACTCAGCGCTTTTTTATCATCAAGCAACAGAGACGGTGCTCGAGCCAGTGAGTCTTTAGCGTGGTCCCGTACACGGTCTAGAAAAGATTGATACCTCGGCCGCAGATCTACTTGCTGACTCATGGTATAGAATTGCTCTTCTAATCCCTGGAACTCATTGACTAATCCTAGCGGGGTAGAAAGTTCGTTCAGCCGGTGAGCTTTTTCTATTTGATCTAGAAACGTAGTCAAGGGAGTTTTATACAAAGGATCTACGAGGTTTGCACGTAAATAATGTTTATAAGCATTGAGGTGTGGATAAAAATCTTCCATAGGAAGGGGCTCTGCTGGCTTACCATCACGACCTGCACCATTACTATTATCTACGCCATTCCGACCATTGCGTATGTGTTTAGGAGCTTTTTTCGGATCGAGTGTCCACTCTATTTTGTCAGGGACTGCTCCTGTGCCGCGTCCGTAATGCTCAATTTCGAGTTTTGCAGTCGCGTGATCTATATAATGACCGCCTTCCCCTCCTTTCCCCCTTCCCCCCTTTCCAGCTTCTCCAGCAGCCGACTCTTGATGAATTTTTTCTTGCATGGTTGAATTATCCATCAAGTTAATAAGCTTAAGTGTACCTGGCTTACCACCTTGGCCTCTCTGTCCACCCGCCCCACCTGGCCTACCTGGCCCACCTGCTTTACCATTATGAATACAATAATAATAAGTATATACTGTCGATGCGTGATACGGACCGTCCGTTACCGTACGGTCTATCTGCATAGCCCCTTCTGGCGTGGCACGACCCGTAGTCTCAGGAAACACAGCATCTTTCCCTTTTTGACCATTACCACCATCGCCACCGTCTTGTCCCGGTCCACCTTTACCACCATGCGCGGTAATCGTCAGATCCTCAGCATTTCTAAAATAGTTACCAACCCCCAATAAACTGCCTCCCGTCCCACCAGGCTTCCCAGGTTGACCGGCGGCACCATCATAGAGGCCAGTTTCTACCTTATCTGGAACTATTTGGGAGGCAGCTGCGCCATCTAAACAAATGCAGTGTCCACCAATCACTTCCCAGGCAGGGGCTGCTATAATCACATTCGTCCCCTTTAATCGCTCATTCGTGAGATTCGTATCTATAAACACCGTATCTAATCCGAAAATTTCAAGCCATGTGGGTTTCGTATTAGCAGCGCTAAGGGCACGTTCAACCTCACTCAGTTTTACATACCTGCCTTTCACGGTAAGTTTTTCACCCTCTTCTTTTACCTCAATTAAGCTAAGCTCTAATTTTAATAAACGATTGAGTTCCTCTAATCTCTCGCTACTCTCTAAGATACGGTGGATGGTCTCCTTAACATTGATGGAAAAGTCGGATTGGACTTTTGCTAAGAAAGGCCGAATGTTATCGGAATCAATATGAATACCTTGCCCTTTATCGACCTGCCCCCAATCCTGAATATCCGCGACATTGTATCGACTTGGATTATGCTGCACCGCCCATGCACTTAGTTTATTTTGCAGTGCAAACAAAAATTCATACCACTGCATGAAATGCTCTAAATCGGAGTTTACTTTCCCTAATAATTGATTAGACCACCGATCTGGGGTCGTAGTAAGTTCCGTGTTACTGACTGTTTGTAGAAATTCTAAATAATCTGCTTGCTTTAGCAGAGTGTTTATTCGTTTTTCTTCTTGGATGCCATCGATAGGCAGCTTACAGTTGGCCATCTGGTTACGAAAAGTGTTGACAAACTCTTTAGGCGAGTTGATTTCCGTAAGGCTTTCTTTAAGTGCTTTAAGGGAGTTGTAAGATTCGCTTAATTGCGCTATTAATTGGCGACAATCCTTCGACTGCTTCACTTGATCCTGGAAATAGCGTTGCAGCATTTCTCCTAGTTTAGCTGCGTCTGAGGCGATCGTATCATTGATTGTTTGAGCGAGGATCTGGACATGGTGTTTGTATTTGTCTGAAATCGTATACCCAAAATACTCTGAAGCACTGGGTAAAAATTGAGTACTCTCTATGAATTGCTGAAGCTGAGGTTTAGCTTTCCGAAAAAGTGCAATCTCACTTAGTGATCCTGCCTTATCCGGTCGTCGAAAAAGTCCTATCTTAGGACTAGCAGCGTTCACTACGAGAGCATCAATGAGCTGAATGGCTGCTGTATACCGCCTCCTGTCGTCATCGGTAAGATTAGATTTTTTAAGCTCTGATTTCGCCTCTTCTTTAACAACATTACAAAGAAACTCAGTTATACCCTCTATCACCTCTTGATCCGGAATTAAGCCGTAGCCTTTTTCTCGTTCTACAATAATATTATCTACTTTAGTAGCAATCAGGGTAATACTGCCTTTAAATCTACCTAAATCTTTGACCAAATTGCCTATATGCTGCGCGAGCGTTATAAAATCATTCCGATAATTCCCCTCTTCCAAGGAGGAATGGTTCACCACAAGCATTAGCTTGATACGTTCACTGTGATCAATCAGCCTTTTTATGCAATAGGCAGATGCAATTTCCTGCGAAACTCCCCGGGTGTCTTCAAATCCGGGGCAGTCATAGTAGGCTGTAGCACTCCTAATATCTGTAGTACTATTATCTACTATTAATTCTGGAAAAATTGTTTGAGAATGAATTGTGGAATTCTTCGCTGTATCGCTCTTATCCTCAATAGAAAATTTACCTCCCTTTAATTTTTTTGAGCAGAGATTACTATCATTCCCCGTAATATACTGGGTGAAGGTGCTCTTACCTGCTCCCGTGTTGCCCAGAACCAGAACGATCTCTTTATATCGATCATCGAGACTAAGCTTTCTTTCACTCTCTGCTAAAAGCTCAAAGGTTTTATTTAACGTTTCAGTTTCAGATTGATAATTATTTAATAAATGAATATTCCTGCCTCTCAAGTCGTTTTGTAAACGATTGTCTTGAACCGGCCCATTGTCTGGATGGATAGACAAGTTATTTATAGTTGCATCGATCTGAGACGATATAGTGTGAAGTTGACTTGGGCTTGAGACCGAAGCGTTGACGTTGTTGGATACCGGGTTCATATAATCCTCCTTTAGCGCTCTTTGATATTAATCAGATGCTGAAACTTGCCAAACCTGCACTGCTGCATTGCAAAAGCTCTATTTCTGAAAAGTACTGGCTTTAAACGGGTACTGTGGCACTGATATTTATTTTTAATTGATTCTAGCAGAGCTTTCTCAAAGTAAACGCCTCATTAGCGAACTGTGGCGAAATCTGCACACAAAGCCTCTCCTCCGTTCGTGCAAACTTAGTAAATTTTATAATATGAAATACCATCCCCTCTTTGTTTGTCGGGTAGCAGCCGTACATTACTGAATGTTGACATAGAGTAAGCCATTGAACAGTACAAGAGTACGCCTGACATGCGCTCGAAGTATGCCTTGTTGGCTTGCGTTCCAGGCGTAGGAGATTTAACGGCCTGGCATCTCATTACCTTTTTGCCAGGGTTAGGTTGCTCAAACCATCAGTCGCTGGCTGCTCTGGTAAGGTTGCGCCTTTCAACCACGATAGCGGTAAACACAAAGGCAAACGTTTCATTCAAGGCAGTCGAGCACTCATCCGGTGAACGTTTTACATGTTAACTCTAGCTTGTACTCGCTAGAACCAAGATTTAAAAGCCTTTTACCAGCGCTTAACATGCTGTCGCAGAACGACGAAACAAAGGCCTTGACGCGCCGCCCGAGCTTCTAGCCTACATCTCTCCCTTGGGCTGGGCGCACATTCATCTCGGACTCCTTCGACTCGCGCTCCTCGTCGACAGCGACCGCAGCAGGACCAGAACCACCAGCACTGGGCCCCAAAGTCAAGGCCATGCGACCACCCAGGCACATTGATGTAGTAGCGCACCGCTTTGCCGACGCCGTGGCTCCACAGTTGCCCACCCACGACCATCTCCGAAAGGTCGCGTGTCGCCGTGGCCTTTGAGACGCCGGTCATCTTCATATACTTGTCGACGTTCAAGCCGCCCAAGAAGCCACCGTCCTCGTCATCGAGCAGGCGCTGTAGCAGCTTGCGCTGCCGCTCATGAAGTCCACCACCCTCGTGCTTCTCCCAAAAACGTCCTTCTCGATTGCCTGGTCAAGAGCGTGGCTCGCGGCATGGTAGGCGGCCGTACATTGGCGCGCAAACCACTGTATCCACGCCGTGACATCGGTGTCGCCACGCTGAGCTTGGTTAAGGGCATCATAGTACGCCGAGCGCGAGGTTAGTAGCTGGCGCGAGAGGCTATAGAGGCGCACCGGTTGTCGCAAATGCTGCGCCATGGCTATGTCAGCGATGGCCCTCCCAATGCGGCCGTTACCGTCCTCAAACGGGTGGATGCTCTCGAACCACAGGTGCGCGATGGCGGCACGGGCTAAGCCATCGATCTTCTTGCCGCCCGCCGGCACCGCCCGGGCCTGCGCAGGCGATGTTTCAGAAAACCACGTGAGGAAACGCCGCATGTGCGCCGGCACGTCCTTGGATGGCGGCGCCTCGTAAATGCACCACTTCACGGCCGAACGGACCGCTCACGATCTGCATCGGGTCGTCATGATTTCGATATCGGCCGACAACGATGCGGTGAATGCCGGACGTGCCACCAGGAAACAGCGCAGATTGCCACCGGCACAAGCGCTCCTCATCGAGAGGCATGTCAAACTCTGTCGTGGCATCGCTAATAACCTCAATAAGGCCATCAACATGGCGGTTGGAGGATCCCGACGTTAAGAGCCCGAGTCGCCGCATCACGGATGACCGGACCACATCGAGCGACAAACGCTCTCCTTCTATGGCGGCGGTGGCCAGCACCTCACCCGATAGCGCATCCAGTGCGACTTGACTGGTACTGCCAAGGCCGATAGCCGTAGCCTTGCCTTCGACCACACCGTGCATCCGGTAGGCCTCCGCCAAGTCAGGTGCGGTCATCTGCGCGTCGTAGGCGAGATCAGGCTATTCAGCCCGACGCCAGATCCAGGTGGATTTCGTGTTCATAAGCCGAAATCTATCATATTCGACTCATATTTTGAGCCGATTCCACGGAATTGCGGCTCACGCAATCGCTTGCAAACAACGGCATTGCACTCAACTCCAATCAGGAGAGTGTTTCATTCTGAGGGCTGAAGCTTCTAGGCCGCCTCCTTGAGCGGCGTCACAACTCGATTGACAAGGAAGATCAACATATTATCGTATCTGCCCACCGGAAAGTGGTTGGAAACGTCAGCCCCAGGCTATTCTGAAGCAGAGGAGAATAGAAATGAGCGAGGAATTAATTTACCACCGAATCGACACCACGTTAAGATACAGATAATTACAACTGCCCGTAACTATGGAGACCAGACAAAAACATATTCACCCCCAAGAAAGCAAACATCGTCACCAGTAAGCCAATCAGCGCCCACCAAGCCGCCAAGGCGCCGCGCAAGCCCTTAATCAGCCGCATATGTAGCCATGCTGCATAGTTTAGCCAGACAATTAACGCCCAGGTTTCTTTAGGGTCCCAACTCCAGTATCCACCCCATGCGTCAGCTGCCCATAGCGCACCAAGAATGGTGGCGATGGTAAAAAAGGCAAAACCCACGGCAATTGATTTATACATCAGGTCATCTAGCACAACCAAAGCTGGCAAACGATCAACCCATACGCCGTAGCGTTTGAGCAAGGCAGCGACGGCAACCATCGCGGCTAGCGCAAAACTGGCATAACCAATGAAGTTCGCTGGCACATGAATTTTCATCCACCAACTTTGCAAGGCGGGTACCAGAGGCTGAATTTGTTGAGCCTCGCGCGCAGCAGCGTACCATATTAAAAAACCCACGGCCGCACTGATCACAAGCAGCACAAAGGCGCCTAATGCGCGCGTTTGATAATGCATCTCATAGTACAAGTAAAAAAGTGCCGTCAACAGGCAGAACAATACAAAAACTTCGTAGAGATTTGAAATTGGGATATGGCCAATATCTGCACCAATCAAATAAGACTCATACCAACGCACCATCATCCCCGTAAAGCCTAATAACACAGCTGCCCAGCACAGCCACGAGCCCAGCTTAGCGCCCACTGTTGAGCGCGCCAGTAAGCCGCCCCAATAAAACACCGTTGCCAGTAAAAAAAGGGTGCTCATCCACAAAATTGCGGATTGGCTCGATAAGAGATACTTTAAGAAAAAAACTTGCTCCGCTCGCGCCAGCTCACCGTGATAAAAAGCAATAGCTAAATAGGATAGAACTGCGATGAGTGCCAGCAACACGCGCACGGGCTTCCAATACCAACCCAGCACCCCAAAAACCGGTACCGCTGCTAGCAAAATAGCCTGCTCGTAGTAGTCCATACTATGACCATACTGCATGAGTGTAAAAATAGCACCGGCAATCAGCGCCCCTAAATAGAGCCAATCAAACGGCGTAAGTCGGTTTAATCGCGTTTGCATAGGAAAAGCTTCTGGGCTTGACGGCGTAGACAGGCCGGTTTTGATAGACGACTTAGTGGCATGTAAATTTTCCATCATTTAACTTCAAAGAGTGTCAGGTATATTGAGGGTTCTGCCAACTTGATGACGCAGCTGGACAAATTCGTTTTCAAAATCGAGGGTTCTACGAGCAGCAGACATGGCCATTAATACTGTTGTGCCAGCGTCATGTTCACTCTCTTTTAGCCAAAACCATACACGTCGTTCGCGCACATAAAACATAGCGAACACACCGAGCACCAGTAACAGACTACCAAAGTAAACAATCTTTTTTCCCGGCGAACGCGTCACTTGAAAAACCGAAGCTTTTACTTCATTAAATGAGTCAAGTTGCAAAAAAACCGGAGCGCGGTAGAAAAAACTATCGGATAAAGCATTGATGGCTGATTGCACAAAGCGGCCATTAGCCGCATTCTCTACATTAGGTATCAGTCCCGCTCGCTCACGCACGATTTGCCAAAGGTCCCAAAACGCCCCTTCTAGCGTACGCAATAATAACTCTACCGCTTTCGCTTGCTCGGCTTTAGGCACAGAGGATTCGATAAACTTCGCCAACGCAGCAAAGCCTCCTGCCGTATCTGCACCGTCATTCTGGATGGCTTGAGTCAGCGCCTGATCCCCAGCAAAAAGACCCAATACGCGCGCCGCACTTCGCTCCAGCTGCAATTGCAATGGTGTCCCCGGTTGAGCTAAACGCGCCGCAAAACGCTTGGCGGCAGCTATGCGCAAGAGCGGGTTTTGCAACGCTGCGCGCAATTGCATCCAGGTCTTCACCGTATGCTCCGTATCGGCTGGAATGCGCAGATAGCGAAAAGGCTGTTGCGGGTTTTCGCGCATTCCCGCTAAAAACACCCATTCGCCATCAATTTCAAGCGGCAGCATGTAATGATTGAATTCCCGCGCTTGGCCTGTGGTATCCCGTATCTTATATTGTACAGAAGGGCCTATATTGCGTAGCGTTTGCGGTTTAGACGTTTTAGCGCCAGACCCCAGCCGCTCATCAAAGGCCTCTTTCAATGAGCGGCGGGCAACGCCACGTACATCGGCTTTACCGTCGGCATCGGCAATATTCTCAACATTAATGGCGCGGAAATCGGTCAATTCGAGGGTTGCTCCGTCACTCGTTAAGGACAGTGAGCTATTAATGTGCCCTTTTAACGGAAAAGACCGCACCTTTGAACCCACCATCGGATAAGCCGTGAATTGCACACTTGACCCACCATCCTCAAAACTCGATTGATAAATAGCAATACCACGGTAAATAAAAGGTTTGTTCACTTCAATACGAGCTGCAATAGGCTGCTGACTCGTTTTATCCAAAACGACAATATCGCTGACAAAGCGTTTGGGCATCCCAGTTGAATAATATTCAACGATAAATTGATTAAGTTGGAGGGTGAATGGCAAATCTTGGATCAGCGTACCATCCACTTGATTCAGAATGGCAGTGGATACATGCTGACCTTCAGGTACCCACGCATAGCCACGAAAGCTTGGATTCGACGTACTTAGCCGGTGCTTAGGCGCAATTTCAGCAATCACTGCATTGCCTTGCAATGGGGATTTATCAAATAGCCACATTTGTAGACGCACCGGTAAATTACTATCAAGTAACCCACCGATACAAATCACCACAATCGCCAGATGCGCAAAGATATAGCCCAACTTGCTCAAGGCGCCGCGCTTGGCGGCGATCAGCAAGCCACCGTCGTTTTGTTTTACTTTATAGCGATAGCCACTCGCCTTAATCAACCTTTGCAGGCGTGCGGCGGTCTCCGCACGGGCATGAGCCCCCTCAAAATCAGCCCGATGCCCGAATGCGCGTAAGCTATTTTCTTGCACCCGATCTTTCCAACTGCGCATCTCAGCAATCATGTGTGGGCCATTACGCCATAAGCACAACGAAAGCGAGACAACTAGAAACAAGAGGATTGCGCTAAACCACCAAGAACTATAGACATTGTATAGGCCCAGTGAATGAAAAATTTCAGCCCAGAATGGGCCGAACTGAGCAACATAATTAGGATAGGGCTCTTGTTGCTTAAGCACTGTGCCAATAATGCTCGCGATCGCGAGCACCACCAATAAGGCAATCGCAAAACGCATCGAACTGAGTAATTCAATGGTGTTTTTCGATAAAGAGCGTTTTGTATTGAGCGGAGTATTTGAATTCAATTTCACAGACGTGCCTCGTCTGCTCTGCACACAATCGCTGATCGCCGGTGGGCCAGGCAAGCATCGGCACTTAATTTAATTCGGCCTTTGCCTATTGGAATATAGCCGCTCACGGCTTTTCGATGCTGCCACAGAACATATTCGATTGGTTCAGACAGACTAAATCGCGCACATTTTTGCGGGAAAATTGTCGAATGCGCACATTTTTGCGATAAAATCGTCGAATGCGCACATTTTTGCGATTTCGCGCTCATTTTTGCGATAAAAATATTAAACACGCTTACTTTTGCTATTTCGCATCCATCGTTGAGTCAATTCAATGACCTATTATGACTTATCAACCCAACAGCCTGTAGGATATACGTGGCTAGTTGAAGCATATCAATTGAAAACACGCCCCCATTGGCGCCCGTCTTTCATCAAAAGCAACGTTCAATCACGCGAAACCGTCAATCATGCCGACCATTTACAGCAAAATTTTCGTCAAAGTTACGCGCCAGAAAACACTATTTTAGGCCATCTTGAGTTTGCTTTGCGATATGAAGGTATAAATCTCGAAATCTTAAGCAGCCTCTTTATCCAAGACGGCAAAACACAATTGGAAACGGCCTTACAAAAATCAACTCAAGCGCATAGCTTAAGACGGCTCGGCTTCTTGTATGAAGGATTGACCAACACACAGCTTAACGTACCGGATACAAATAAAAAAAGGACTTACATTCAACTAGCTGACAACAAACTCTATGTAAATTACAACAAACCCGTCCGTAGCGAACGGTTCCGCATTGAAAATAACCTGATAGGGAGCTTCCAATTTTGCCCAATCGTACGGCGCACACCTACTATCCAAAAATTCTTAGAGCAAGATCTGGCAGGTGCGGTCAATCGTGCCCTCATGCGCTACAACCCACGTAGCCTCGAGCGAGCAGCTGCCTGGCTCTATTTGAAAGAAACCCAATATTCATTTGACCTTGAACGAGAAAAACCAAGCGGCAACAAAACCGAGCGTTTCATGCAAGCACTGCGTGAAGCAAGCGACCCCCAGCCCGTGACACAAGAACGTTTGTGCTTACTCCAAAATATTGTGGTTGATGCACGTTTTCGTGAGGTAGGCTATCGTAACAGCCAAAATTATGTTGGCCGAGAACTGAATAATGGGCTCCATCGCGTCGATTTCCTGCCACCTCGCCCCGAAGATATTCCTTCACTAATGAAGGACTGGATCGCTTGGACCAATCACCTAGCTGAAGAAGACGGGATAGCGGCCCCCATCGCGGCTGCATTAGCTGCTTTCTCTTTTGTTTTTTTGCATCCATTTATGGATGGCAACGGCCGTATTCACCGCTTCCTCGTGCATGAGGTACTGACACGCCGAGGCTTTACTCCACGTGGGTTTATCTTACCCGTATCAGCCGTGATGAAAGCTCGGCTAGATGAGTATATTTGTGCGCTAGAAGCCTTCTCAAAACCATTAAAACGCTTAACCGATTACTATCCGATCACACCCGACATTCCAGCACGAGGAAACGATGCATTACTGTATCGGTATTTCGATGCAACCCCACAGGTCGAGTTTTTATTATTGTGTTTAAAGCAAGTGATCGAAAAAGATCTTGAGCAGGAACTCCAATTTTTACTTAAACGCGACACCCTCTATGCAAAATTAAATGAAGAATTCGATTGGCCAGGAACAGCGCTTGATAAATTTATTATTTTTGTCCATCAAAATCAAGGAAAGTTGTCCAAAGCTAAACGTGATAAATATTTCTCTTACCTAGAAGATGCTGAGATTTTAAGGTTTGAGGAAATTTATGACGATGTTTTCAAAGCTATGCCTCCAGAAGCTTAGCGCAGACCCGCAATATAATCTGCCAGCGCCTTAATTTCTTTGTCTGATAAACGCTCTGCAATCGCCTGCATAGGGTCATTGTTAGCACGCTCACCTTGTTGAAAGGCCTGCAATTGCGTGATCGTGTAATCTTGCCATTGGCCGGCTAAGCGCGGATATTGTACTGGCATGCCAGCGCCCGTTGGGCCATGGCATGCGGCACAGGCTGGCACGCCTCTCTCGGCGATGCCGCCACGCCAGATTTGCTGGCCATGCGCTGCCATCTCCTGGCTGTGCGCAAAAGCGAGCTTTTCTGGCAAGCCAGCAAAATAAGCTGAGACATCCCACATGTCTTGTTCAGACAGTACTGAGGAAAAGCTTGCCATAATAGGATTGTTGCGTTTTGGCGCTTTGTCACCGGGCTTAGTTTTGTAATCAAGTAACTGTTTATACAGATATTCAATATGCTGACCAGCAAGATTAGGCGCGAGACCCGTTGCCCCGCCGCCCTCTACGCCATGGCAGGAGATACATACCTGGCTTGCAATTGCTTGACCACGAGCAGTATCTATTTTTACTGACATATTGTGCGGGTAGGCCGCCGCTGTGTACGCCACTAATCCCACCCACATCACTCGCCAGAACTTGTATGGCCGGCTCATAGAACCCCCTTGTCTCGTTTTGTTGTTGTCTCTCAAAACCGGTCTAATAGGCTTTTTACTTGATTTTTATATTATACAATAAGGACTTTTCCAAGGTTTATAAACGGCCACCATAAGCTTATGCCGGTTTAAGTTAAACCACCACGTGGCAGCTGGCGTCAAATGGGTGTAAGTTTTTTCTACCGCCTTCAAGGCACACATTTATGTCTTTCTTGCTTCACCAAGCGCGGTTTCTTGTTACCGTCAATCATTTACGCGATCTGCCTCCATCGCCATTACCAGAAGTCGCTTTTGCCGGCCGTTCTAACGCTGGCAAGTCAAGTGCGATTAACGTACTGTGCAATCAAAGGCGGCTTGCTTTTGCTAGCAAAACGCCGGGACGTACGCAGCATATTAATTATTTCTCAGTCGGCCCGGCCGATCAACCTCGCGCCCATCTGATTGATTTACCCGGCTATGGCTACGCTGAAGTCCCGGCTAGCGTGCAGATACATTGGGAGCAATTACTCGGCGGTTATCTACAGACACGGACACAGTTATGCGGTTTAATTTTACTGATGGATGCACGCCGCCCATGCACGGAGCTTGATTGGCAGATGATCGATTGGTTTGCCTCAACCGGCAAGCCGATTCATATGCTGCTCACTAAAGCCGACAAATTGACCCGGCAAGCCAGCATTAATACGCTCCGCACGGTACAGCAAAAGCTCGCTGAATACACCATGCGATTAGGCCTGCCGAATCAACTCACGGTACAACTCTTTTCAACTCTAAAGCGCGTGGGTCTCGATGATGCGCAACACACGATCGAAGCATGGTTGAAACCGACTCATCAAACCTAAAATAATGGTGTGAAAGTGAGCAAAAAAAAGCCGCCGTCAAAGCGGCGGGAAAAAGCCTGTGAATTAAGCAGCAGGCTCCCGCTCAGGGAGGAGAAGCGGGGAGCGCATGTAATATCTACAACGCTCGTTTCCCATAATATATCAATTTTCCCAAGAAATTCAGAATTTACCCTCCAATTTATGCTATGAGCGCCTACCCTGTCTATCGATCACGCCGGATGCGTGCTAACGAATTTTCTCGCCGCTTGCTATGTGAGAATGTTTTGACCAGTAACGATCTGATTTATCCAGTTTTTATCGTTGACGGTCATCAGGTACGGCAAGCTGTGCCGTCAATGCCTGGGGTTGAACGACTGTCAATTGATCTGTTGCTACCGGTGGCGCAGCAATGTGTTGAGTTGCGCATCCCCGTGTTGGCGCTTTTTCCAATGATTGAGCCCTCTTTGAAAACACCTGATGGCCTAGCGGCAACACAAGCTGATGGTTTAATTCCGCGCGCCGTACGTGAATTGAAAAAGGCGTTTCCAGAATTAGGTGTGATGACCGATGTCGCACTCGATACTTACACCAGCCATGGGCAGGATGGTGTGATCAATGAAATGGGCGATATTCTCAATGACGAAACCATTGAAATTTTAGTTAAACAAGCCTCTGTGCACGCTGCAGCCGGCGCTGATATCATTGCCCCATCGGATATGATGGATGGCCGGATTGGAGCGATTCGCGCAATGCTTGAGAGCGAAGGATATCGCAACACAAAAATTATGGCCTATGCCGCCAAATATGCTTCTGCCTTTTATGGTCCATTCCGGGATGCCGTAGGATCGGCCGCCCAGCTTGGCCAAAGCAACAAAATGACGTATCAAATGGATCCGGCCAATAGCGATGAAGCATTGCGTGAAGTGGCGATGGATATAGAAGAAGGCGCTGATATGGTGATGGTGAAGCCAGGTATGCCTTACCTCGATATCGTGCGGCGCGTGAAAGATGAGTTTCGTTTCCCAACTTATGTGTATCAAGTAAGCGGTGAATATGCGATGCTAAAAGCAGCCGCTCAAAATGGCTGGCTTAACCATGATCAAGTCATGCTTGAGTCGTTACTGGCTTTTAAACGGGCAGGGGCAGACGGTGTCTTAACTTATTTTGCATTAGATGCGGCAAAATGCTTGCGCGCCATTGGATAAAAAACCCTTTATAACCCTCAGGATTACCCACAAATTTGTCGGAAGAATCGCTAGAGAAGTCAGAATTTAATTTAACGCATCTACCGGCCACGGAAGGTCTGAGCTATTGCAGCAACAAACATGTACGTGTATTCATGATGCACAGTATGTTGGCAGTTACCCCGAAAGGATTGCCACTAGGCGTACTGGGAATGAAAGCGTGGGCACGCGATCTGAGTGAGTTGGGCAAAAAGAAACAGCACGTTAAGAAGCCGATTGATAAAAAAGAAAGCGTGAAGTGGCTCGAGGGCGTAAAGCAATTGACGGCCCTCAAAGCTGGATGCCCTAAAACGCGCATGATTAGCGTGTGTGATCGCGAGCGGATATTTACGACTTATTTGTTGCACCGCGTCCAGATGGAGTCGATTGGTTAATTCGTGCCTCTTGGAATCGCAAAGTGGATCATCCTGATCAATACTTGTGGAAAGCGATGGCATCTGCTCCCGAATTAGGCCGTATAGAACTTAACGTGCCTGCTCGTAGCAACTGTGCACAGCGCATCGCTCAGCTGGCCATAAAATTTGTGCAACCCCATCAAGTTTAAGTTAAATCATTTCACACAATTTCACTGTATTTCACGCAATTTCACTGTATTTCACACAATGCTTTGACTACATGCCAGACGAGGGAGCGGCTATCACCTTCGTGCGTATTTCAGCGCATCGTGACCGTCCATTTCAGGAGCGTGACCGGTCATTTCAGATTTATCGTGACCGTTAATTTCAGAATTGTCGTGACCGATTTTAGATAAAATTTTTGAAATCGGAAAGCTAGAAATGATCGGCGATTTGATAAGGCTGTAGGCAAGCGAAGGTAATTTGAACAACCCGGTATCGTGTGCGCTTTTTAGGTATGCGATGCCAAGTCGACGAATTACCATGCGCAAAGTTAAAGAAGTATTAAGGCTGCGGTATGAATGCCGCTTGTCACTAGAGGCGATTGCCCGGGCCCTGTCGCTCTCTAAAGGTGTTGTCGCCAAGTACATTAAGCTTGCTAGCCAAGCGGGTCTAGCCTGGGAAGAGGCGCAAACGCTAGACGAAACGGCACTGTCATCCAGACTGAAGCCCAAATCTGAGACACCTGTGGTGCGCGCGTCTCAGTTCATGCCGCCGGATTATGCCTGGCTCCATCAAGAGCTTAAACGCAAAGGCGTGACGCTGCAGTTGCTGTGGGAGGAGTATTGCGCGCAATGTCCTGGTCGGCCCTATAGCTACACAAGCGTGTGCGTACATTATCGCGCTTGGGCCAAGACACTCAAGCGCTCGATGCGTCAGGTTCATCGGGCTGGCGAGAAGTTATTTGTCGATTATGCGGGTCAGACGATTGCGGTGTCTAACCCGCATACCGGTGAAATCCGTCAAGCCCAACTGTTTGTAGCAGTGCTGGGAGCCTCTAACTATACATTTGCAGTGGCCACTGGGACTCAAACTGCCGCAGACTGGATTAGCGCACACATCCAGGCACTCACCTATATCGCAGGCTGTCCTGAGCTGATCGTTTGCGACAATGCCCGAGCCTTGATTGCTAACCCGGATCGGTATGAACCTCAGGTGGGGCGTCTGTATGCTGAGTTCGCTGCCCATTACGGTTGCGCAGTATTGCCTGCACGGCCTTATAAGCCGCAGGACAAAGGCAAAGTGGAAGTCGGTGTGCAAATTGCTGAACGCTGGATTCTCGCGCGCTTGCGTAACCGGCGTTTCTTCAGCTTGTCCGAATTGAACCACGCTATCGCAACTCTGCTGATAGACCTCAACGCCCGGCCATTCAAGGAATTGCCTGGCAATCGCATCCAAGCGTTCGAGGTAATCGATCGTCCAGTGCTGCGGCCGCTGCCGCCACAGCCATTCGAGTTGGCGCACTGGAAAAAGGCGCGAGTGTCGATTGATTACCACATCGACGTCGATCGTCATTATTACAGCGTGCCCCACCAATTGGTGGGGCGTGACGTCGAGGTGCGCATCACGACTGGCATGATTGAATGCTTCCATCAAGGCAAGAGGGTGGCCTCCCACCCCAACGTAGCAAGTTGCCTGATACCTGGCGTGAAGAGCCACCACACGACTTTGGTCGAGCACATGCCCAAATCACACCAAGCTCACCGGCAATGGTCGCCAGGACGATTATTAAATTGGGGCGAATCGATCGGAGAGGCCACACACCAAATCGTGCGACATCTGCTGGACTCTAAGCCTCATCCTGAGATGGGCTATCGCTCCTGTTTAGGCTTGATGCATTTGTTGCGCACCTTCGGCAAAGAGCGCTTGGAAGCGGCGTGTACACGCGCCGCCGCCTTAGATGCAATGACCTATAAAAGCGTCTCCAATATCCTGAAATCAGGCCTGGACCGTATCGAGCCATCCCCACCGGCTACACCCGCGGCCCAAACCGAACTTCGCTTCACCATGCACGACAACGTGCGTGGACCGGGGTACTACCACTAATGCCATCACTCACCTAAAAGGAAATCTATGTTGAATCAGCACACCCTCAACCAACTTAAGGCTCTCAAGCTCGATGGCATGGCCATCGCATTGAGCGAGCAGTTTGCTCAGCGTGCTACCGATGATCTATCGTTTGAAGAGCGTTTCGGCATGTTGGTTGACCGCGAATGCTCGCACCGTGACAACCGTCGCATCGCGCGCTTACTGAAGCAAGCGCGCCTGAAAGTGTCCTCAGCTTGCTTGGAGGATATCGACTACCGTACTGGGCGCGGCCTGGATAAGCGGCAAATCGCCAGCTTCGCATCCTGTGATTGGATCCGGCGCACACAAAGCATCCTACTCACCGGCCCAACTGGCGTCGGCAAGACCTGGCTGGCTTGTGCATTGGGGCAGCAGGCTTGTCGCTGTGGCTTCTCGGTGCTGTATGTGCGCATACCCAGGCTATTTGAAGAGCTGCGTATTGCCCACGGCGACGGCAGTTTTACTCGCAAACTGCAGGCTATCGCTAAAACTGATTTGCTCATATTGGACGATTGGGGCCTACATCAACTCACCCAGGACCAACGCGCCGATCTGTTAGAAATCATTGATGACCGGGTCTCCTCGCGCTCAACCCTGATTACCAGTCAATTACCGATTGAGCATTGGCATGAATATTTGAACGATCCAACTCTCGCTGATGCCATCCTCGATCGAATTGTGCATCAAAGCCATAAGCTTAAGCTCAAAGGGGAATCGTTGCGCAAACAGGAAATTCGTACTCAGTACGCGACACAGTCACAACGATCTGACCTGCAGCCTTCACCTTAGCCATGGCGCTTATCGCATCCTCTTTAGGGCGACCGTTTCTGTGCGCCTAAATTTATTCTTATTACTACTGCGTAACATATTCTTGATGCTAAAAAGCAAAGTATGAGGTCTGTGATTGAGCAAAAAAGTAGATATTTTTAATTCGAATTTGACACTCATCGTGACCGATTTATGTACAATCTCAACACCTTCGCTTGCCTAACTTTATCGGTCACGATAAATCTGAAACAGGCGGTCACGATCGCTGAAATACGCAACCTTCGCGTTTAATGAACCCTGCTTCTTCTAATTTCGCCAAATCAATTTGTACCATTCTCCTGCTAGGTGCATTCGCTAATTTTTCTACCACTTGAGCGCTATTGAGCGGTAATGCTTCTAACACTTTCAATATCTCCTGTTGACGTGGAGTCGGCGTAGGAAGCTCAATAGATGGGCTTATATGAATAGGATTTTTAAACGTCAAAATAACCGTAAAGCTACCTGTTGACTCTACAAATCTAGGTGACGGATTGCCTGCTGCTTTACAAAAATCTATCATTTCCTGCGTGCCACGCCCCCAACGCTCAATCATCCTACATATATAGAGGACATTCGCAATAATAGGATTGCGCGGATGGGAATCTGGCGATTCTTCCGACAAATTTGTGGGTAATCCTGAGTTTATAACCAACCTTATGGAGCCCGGTAAATAGGCTCGAGCTTTTTTAAAAAAGTGCTCGGTGATTGATATCCTATCATCCGTAATGCCTGGATTTCATCACCATTTGCATCGAAAAAAATTATTGCAGGGGGTCCATATAAGCCGAATTGCTTAAGCAATGCACGGTGGTTTAAATTATTGTCTGTCACATCGGCGCGCAACAGATTAAATTGCCGTAGTTGTGTTTGGACCTGGCTATCTGTGAAGGTGATTTTTTCCATTTCTCGGCAATTGGCGCACCAATCTGCATAAAATTCGAGCAAGCTTGGCTGCCCACTGGTTTTAATTCTATGCTGGAGCTCGTTATTTGATTGAATACGGGTAAATTCTATCTGCGCCGGCAGTGGCTGTAGCGGCTTAAGCAGTGGCCAGACCAACCATAGCGCAACGGCGGCCAGTAATAATGCGAAGGTACGCTTAATCGCGCTCATCCAAGCGCCCGCACGAGGCAATAGATGACCCGCGCCAATCCCCACCAGCAACAAGGGTACGCCCATCCCTAACGCCATTGAAAAAAGGGCGCCACCGCCGATGACCAGATTACCCGTATGTGCAATAAAAGTCAGCACACCAAATAGCGGCGCCGTCATACACGCGCCAACAATCAGTGCTGATAATGCACCCATGGTAAATACAGCAAGCCATTTGCCGCCTCTTAATTTATGCTGCAACAGCACGGTATTAATACGATTTTGCCAAGATTGAGGCAACTGCAATTCGTAACAACCCCATAGCGAAAGTGCAAACACAAACAATAACAGCGCAACAGCGCCACGCACCCATGGGCTTTGTAAATCTGGGCCGAGACTATAACCAGCAGAAGCGGCTGCCATGCCGAAGATCGTATAGACTACCGCCATCCCCAGCACATAAGCTGCGGACAACATAAAGCTGCGCCAACGCGAGAGCTGTATTCCCTCACCCACAATCAGCGCCGATAAAATGGGGATCATCGGTAATGAGCACGGAAATAAGCTGAGTGCCACACCCAGGATGAAAAAAATAATCAGCATGGTGAATAAATCATGCCCTGCCAGCACCGCTTCTGCATACTGAGAGCTGTACAGGCGAGTGATATAGCCCGTCATACGGTGGCCACTCTCGGTTATGCCTAAACCATCGCCTAGCATACCCAAAGCTTGATCTAGTATCGCGGGCTGAGCTGCGGCCATTGACGGTGGCTGTAACGCAACGCCTTTGATTGATGCCAAATGCGTTAGCGGGGAATAACAGAGCCCCTGATCAGCGCAGCCCTGTGCATGCACAGCAAGCTCGAAAGAGCCCACGGCACGCGTAACCGGGAGATGAATAATGATTTCGTGCCGGTAGGTTTCAATCTTTTTTTGGAGGGTCGCATCGAATTTAATCTGGCCCTGCGGCATCATCGGCTCACCTAGGGTTGCCTCCCCTCGCTTGACGCTAAACCCAAAACGTTCACGATACATGTAATACCCGTTAGCAATCGAGACATGCACGTCGATTCCAGCAGGCCGTTCTATCGTGTTTATTTTAAAAGCTGTTGCAGCATCGAGAAGAGGCTCATGGGCCCATGTCGTGGCCGTGTAAAACAGCGCACTCACCAGAAAAATAATCTTCCCAATCAATCGCGAGCGCTGGATAGAGTCATTGAAGATCATGGGTTTTTTATGCTTTGGCGACACCATAAATAGAAAACCAGGCACTTGGCCTGGTTTTCATATTTCTCACGTATTACGCTTTTAAGCGCTTTTGTTTACGTATTTTATTCTTGTTCTGCGACCACGCTGGTTGCCTCAGCGTCATCACTTAGCGGACGGTCAACCAATTCAACCAATGCCATAGGGGCATTATCACCATTACGGAAACCGCATTTTAGAATGCGCAAATATCCACCTGGTCGATTCGTATAACGGGGACCCAACACCTCAAATAGTTTGAGCACCGCAGTGCGGTCACGTAAGCGACTAAACGCCAAACGATGGTTGGCAAGGGTTGGCGTTTTACCCATTGTGATCAATGGTTCGAACACTTTACGCAAAGCTTTGGCTTTAGGTAAGGTGGTTTTAATCAGTTCATGCTCGATCAACGAGACAGACATATTTTTCAGCATAGCCAAGCGATGGCTGCTGGTGCGGTTCAGTTTGCGCAAACCGTGACGATGACGCATATTTACATCCTTACATTAAAAGTTTTGTTCCAGCTCTTTTTGCTATCCAAGGATAACGGGCCGGTAATTAATAAAAGCTTCAACTCGACAGACAACGCTCACTCAAAACACGCCGCAAATAGCCGAGCTATCTACGGCGTGAGAGCCGTTTATCGATCAAGATTCGTAGGCGGCCAATTTTCAAGTTTCATACCCAGCATAAGACCACGCGAGGAGAGTACTTCTTTAATCTCATTGAGTGATTTTCTGCCGAGATTTGGCGTTTTCAGCAACTCGTTTTCAGTACGTTGAATCAAATCACCGATGTAATAAATATTTTCGGCCTTCAAACAATTCAGGGAACGCACCGTCAACTCTAGGTCTTCTACAGAGCGCAACAGAATCGGGTCAACCTGCGGTGCACGCGAAGGAGTTTCTGTGCTCACTTCAGAGCCTTCTAATGCAGCAAACACTGATAATTGATCAACCAAAATGCTGGCCGCTTGACGAATTGCCTCTTCTGGTGAAAGTGCGCCATTCGTCTCAATATTCATCACTAGCTTGTCGAGATCGGTGCGTTGCTCGACCCGTGCACTCTCTACCGTATAGCTCACACGCCTGACCGGAGAGAATGAAGCATCAAGCACAATTCGACCGATGGATCGAGTGGCTTCTTCACCATAATGACGAACGTTCCCAGGTACATATCCGCGACCTTTCTCAACCTTAATTTGTAGGTCAAGCTTACCGCCTTTGGAGAGGTGCGCGATCACATATTCTGGGTTAATCACTTCACAATCATGCGGTAATTCAATATCCCCGGCCGTCACCGCGCCTTCGCCTTCTTTGCGCAATGAAACAGTCACTTCATCGCGGTTATGCAATAGAAAGACAATGCCTTTTAAATTCAGCAACAGGTTGATCACGTCTTCTTGCACGCCATCAATCGTAGAGTATTCGTGTACCACGCCACCGATGGTGACTTCAGTCGGCGCATGGCCAGTCATTGAAGACAGCAACACGCGTCGCAGCGCATTCCCTAAAGTGTGGCCATAGCCACGCTCAAATGGTTCCATGACCACTTTTGCATGGTTGCCGCCCATCAACTCAACCGCAATCATTCTGGGCTTCAACAGATTGTTCTGCATAGGTTTTCCTTTTAATGCCCGCAGCTCGTTACGTCTGTAGGGCTGACAGGTGATAACCTGAAAAAACACGGCCGACGCGCCCCTCATAGGAGCGCGTCAACCTTGATTCAATTACCGTGAATACAATTCAACAATCAAGCTTTCGTTAATATCGCCGGCAATTTCATTGCGTTCCGGCGCTTGCTTGAAGGTCCCTTCTAATTTCTTCTCATCGACTGTAACCCAGGCTGGAAAGCCAATCTGACTCGCCAGTCCGACAGCTTCTTGAATGCGAGTTTGCTGCTTGGCTTTTTCGCGAACGGCAATGAGATCGCCAGCCTTGACTTGCAAAGATGGAATATTAGCTACGTGACCATTGATCACGATCGAGCAATGGCTAACCAGTTGCCGTGCCTCAGCACGGGTTGAGCCAAAGCCCATCCGGTACACCACATTGTCAAGCCTGGATTCAAGCAATTGCAAAAGCATTTCGCCGGTATTGCCTTTGCGGCGGTCAGCCTCAGCAAAATAGCGACGGAATTGGCGTTCAAGCACCCCGTAAACACGTTTCACCTTTTGCTTTTCACGCAATTGGTTACCGTAATCGGAAGTACGATTGTTATTACCAGAAGGACGGCCATGTTGGCCGGGCTTGGTGTCGAGCTTACATTTATCTGCCAGCGAACGGCGTGTGCTTTTCAGGAAAAGATCCGTTCCTTCCCGGCGAGATAATTTAGCTTTAGGGCCTATATAGCGTGCCACTTTTCATTCCTTTTCAAATAAGTCACGCGAACCGGAGTCCGCGTTAGTCCTGCTTAATAGCTAGACGGTGGGCTTATGGCGATTAATACAATTTTTACTTTAAATACGACGGCGTTTTGGCGGGCGGCAACCATTATGGGGAATCGGTGTCACATCAGAAATTTCTGTGACTTTGATGCCCAGGCCATGTAGCGCGCGCACTGCGGATTCACGGCCTGGACCGGGACCCTTAATTCTAACTTCAACCGTTTTCAAGCCATACTCAAGCGCTGTCCGACCCGCGGATTCAGCCGCGATTTGAGCAGCATATGGGGTCGATTTACGCGATCCTTTAAAACCCTGACCGCCTGCTGTCGCCCATACAAAAGCATTACCTTGGCGATCGGTGAAGACAATAATCGTGTTATTAAATGATGCATGAACATGCACCACGCCTTCCGCGATATTTCTTTTGACTTTTTTGCGAGCACGTTGTGTCGCAGAATTATTTGAAGCCTTAGCCATACATTTTCCTGTGCTGTACTTAACGATCTAATGCTTACTTCTTGAGGGAAGCAGCAGCACGCCGTGGACCTTTACGAGTACGCGCATTGGTGCGAGTACGCTGGCCTCTAACTGGCAAGCCTTTGCGATGCCGCATGCCACGATAGCAGCCAAGATCCATCAGACGCTTGATGCTCATCGAAACTTCACGGCGCAAATCGCCTTCAACGGCATACTTGCCCACCTGCTCACGCAGTTTTTCAAGATCTTTATCATCAAGATCTTTAACTTTTTTCGAAAGGGACACGCCAGACTGCTCACAAATCGTGAGCGCACGCGTACGGCCAATGCCGTAGATAGCTGTCAGTCCAATTACGATGTGCTTATGATTCGGGATATTTACCCCAGCGATACGAGCCATTGCTATTCCTCAATCAACCTTGACGTTGCTTGTGACGCTGATCAGAACTACAAATCACACGCACAACGCCTTTGCGTCTGATAACTTTACAATTACGACAAATACATTTAACTGATGCCATGACTTTCATATAATACCTTTTTAATCATTTTGCTCGAAATATAATCCGTGCACGAGACAGATCATAAGGGGTTAATTCCACCGTCACCTTGTCACCTGGCAAAATCCGAATGTAATGCATCCGCATTTTGCCAGAAATATGCCCTAATACAATATGACCATTTTCCAACTTAACTCGAAAAGTGGCATTTGGAAGGTTTTCAAGCACTTCCCCTTGCATTTGAATTACATCATCTTTGGCCATAAGCCCCTAAACCCAAAAACTCTTATTAGATCCTTATCTTAACGGATCGGGAGATTGCCGCCCTTAAAATTGGCCTTACGGAGCAAGGATTCATATTGTTGCGACATCAAATATGATCGCACTTGCTCCATAAAATCCATCGTTACCACAACAATAATCAGTAATGATGTCCCACCAAAATAAAACGGTACATTCCAGCGCAATACTAAAAATTCAGGCAATAAGCACACGAATACAATGTAAACAGCACCCGCCAGTGTAAGACGCGTCAGAATTTTATCGATATAGCGCGCAGTTTGATCTCCTGGCCGAATACCGGGTACAAAAGCACCACTTTTCTTTAGGTTATCCGCTGTTTCTTTGCTGTTAAATACCAATGCGGTATAAAAGAAACAAAAGAACACGATCGCCAAGGCATACAACATCACGTAAACTGGCTGCCCGGGGGCTAACATCGCCGCCACATCATGCAACCAGCGCAACCCAGAGTCAGCGCCAGAACTAAACCAACTTGCGATGGTCGCTGGAAATAAAATAATCGACGAGGCAAAAATCGGCGGAATGACACCTGCCATATTCAGCTTTAGAGGCAAATGCGAGGCTTGTCCACCATACAGCTTGTTGCCAACCTGACGTTTGGCGTAATTCACCAAAATTTTGCGCTGACCACGCTCAACAAATACAACAAAATAGGTGACTGCAACAATCAGCACAATCACAATCAAAGCGGAAATAATGCTCATCGAATTAGTCCGGACTAATTCAAACAGTCCGCCGATGGCATTGGGTAGACCCGCAGCAATCCCGCCGAAGATTATAATTGAAATACCATTACCCAAACCACGTTCAGTAATTTGCTCGCCTAACCACATCAAAAACATCGTACCCGTCAACAAAGTCACGACGGTCGTCAAGCGAAACATAAAGCTTGGGTCAAGCACGAGGCCTACCTGGCTTTCCAGCGCAAGCGCTATACTAAATGCCTGAAAAGTAGCGAGCACCACAGTAAAATACCGCGTGTACTGCGTCATTTTACGCTGGCCTGCTTGCCCTTCTTTCTTAAGCGCTTCTAGTTGCGGCGAGATAATCGCCATCAACTGCATAATAATCGAAGCCGAAATGTACGGCATGATCCCTAGCGCAAACACTGAAAAACGCGACAGTGCTCCACCCGAGAACATATTGAACATTCCCAGAATCCCGCCTTGCTGGCTCTGAAAAAGCTTAGCCAACTGATCAGGATCAATGCCTGGCACAGGAATATGCGCACCAATCCGGTAAACAACAAGCGCTAGCAGTAAAAATATGGCGCGCTTAAATAGATCGCCATATTTTGCTACTGGTTTACCGTTTTTCGCAAGATTCGGGCTCTTAGCCAAAAATCTTCTCCAATGCCAATGCTACTAATTGATTCATTAATGGGCGCTTATTTAGACCAGCGAACCATTCGCGGCTTCTATTGCACGACGCGCACCCGCTGTTGCGGTCAGGCCTTTTAACGTAATTTTACGTGTCAATTCACCTGTAGCAATAACTTTGACATTACGCACCATCTCACCGACCAAACCAGCCTGCTTCAAGACCAATAAGTCGATCTCATCGACTGGCAATTTTTGCAAGTCAGAAAGTAGAATTTGGCTGTTAAATTCTTTTGTCAGCGATTTGAAGCCACGTTTTGGTAAACGCCGCTGCAATGGCATTTGCCCGCCTTCAAAGCCAACTTTATGGAAACCGCCAGATCGCGATTTTTGTCCTTTGTGACCTCGGCCGGCAGTTTTACCCATGCCAGAGCCCATGCCGCGACCTACACGCCGCTTCGCATGTTTGGCGCCAGCGGCAGGTTTAAGTTGATTCAATTCCATTAAAACTCCTTGGACCTTCGCTTAGCTAACGACTTTAACAAGGTAAGATACCTTGTTAATCATGCCGCGTACCGCGGGGGTATCTTGCAACTCACTGACTGAGTTGATACGACGTAGACCTAGCCCCCGTATCGTCGCACGATGCGATTCACGAGTACCGATCACGCTCTTAACGAGCTGAATTTTGACAGTTTGATTTGACATTTTGCTACGGTCTCTGCAGGTCTCTTAATTCAAAATCTGTTCAATTGTCTTGCCACGCTTGGCCGCGATATTCGCTGGGGTGGATTGCTTACGCAACCCATCAAGCGCTGCTCGCACGACATTGTACGAATTGGTAGAGCCGTAAATTTTAGCCATCACATTACGTACACCCACCACATGAAATACAGCACGCATTGGGCCACCGCTTTTAATCCCCGTACCTTCTTTGGCAGGAGCCATCAAAACGGTCGTGGCGCCATGTTTACCCGGCACCTCATGCTGCAAAGTACCATTATGCAACTGGACTTTAAACATATTGCGACGGGCCTGTTCCATGGCTTTTTGGACAGCAACAGGCACTTCTTTTGCCTTGCCTTTGCCCATACCAATGCGCCCATCGCCATCGCCAACCACGGTTAGAACAGCAAAGCCTAAAATACGACCGCCTTTAACGACTTTAGTGACGCGTTTGACGGAGACCATCTTTTCGCGAAGGCCATCGTCGCGTTCTTCAAGCTGAGCTTTCGCTTGCATTTTTGCCATGACGAATCTTTTCCTTAAAACTTGAGGCCAGCTTCACGCGCAGCTTCGGCGAGTGCTTTAACACGGCCGTGATAGCGAAAACCCGAACGATCAAAGGCAACGGTTTCAATACCAGCCACCTTAGCTTTTTGTGCAATCCGCTGACCAATAAGTGTAGCCGCGGCGACATTAGCACCCTTACCACTTTGGTCTGCCAGCTGTTGACGCACTTCTGCCTCAACCGTTGACGCACTGGCGAGTATTTGGGTCCCGCATGGCGAGAATACTTGCGCATAAATGTGCGTATTAGTGCGATGAACCGCTAGCCGATGAACCTTTAACTCAGCGATTTTGCTTCGCGTCGGACGGGCACGGCGTATACGAGATTGTTTTTTATCCATAACGAGCAACCTTATTTTTTCTTGGTTTCTTTGAGGATCACAACCTCATCAGCATAACGCACGCCTTTGCCTTTATAGGGCTCAGGTGGACGATAGGCACGCACCTCTGCAGCAACCTGTCCGACTTTCTGTTTGTCGATCCCTTTAATCAGGATCTCAGTCTGAACTGGCGTTTCCACTTTAATGCCTTCTGGCATTTGGTGCACAACCGGATGCGAATAACCCACTGATAAATTCAATTTATCGCCTTGAGCTTGCGCACGATAACCAACGCCGACCAAATTGAGCTTACGCTCAAATCCCCGCGACACACCCAGTACCATATTGGCAACAAGCGCACGCATCGTACCCGACATAGCATTCGCTTCGCTGCTATCATCAGCTGGCTCGAATGTTATCTTGCCATCAGCCTGATGAATCTTAACTAACTGATTCTCAGCTAGCGACATTGAACCCAATGGCCCTTTGCTCGTGATCATGCCACTATCTAGTGACACATCAACGCCCGCTGGCAATTCAACGGGGCTCTTACCTACTCGAGACATCCTTGTTTCTCCTTAGCGGCGGCCTCAAAAATTATTCGACGTAACACAGAATTTCGCCGCCGACTCCAGCCGCACGCGCTTTACGATCTGTCATCACGCCTTGAGTGGTGGAGACAATCGCCACCCCAAGACCATTCATGACTTGAGGAATAGCGTGGCGCCCTTTATACACAGGACAACCTGGACGTGAAACACGTTCTATACGTTCAATAACTGGGCGGCCTGCATAATACTTTAGTCCAAGCTGCAACTCTGCTTTGCCACCCTCTGCTTTAACCGAAAAATCTTCGATATAGCCTTCGTCCCGCAATACTTGCGCAATCGCAACTTTAATTTTAGAAGACGGCATCGCTACTGATACTTTGTTGACCATCTGCGCATTGCGAACGCGAGTCAGCATATCGGCGATAGGATCACTCATGCTCATTTATATTACTCCCTCACCAGCTCGCTTTTGTCAGACCCGGAATTTCACCACGGAAGGCGATTTCACGGATCTTGCTACGGGCAAGACCAAATTTGCGAAAAGTGCCACGCGGACGACCAGTCAATGCGCAGCGATTACGCTTACGGGTTGGATTCGCATTACGCGGCAACTGCTGTAACTGCAAGCGTGCTGCATAACGATCTTCATCTGATTTTTTTGAATCATCGATGATCGCTTTAAGAGCAGTACGCTGAGCAGCGTATTTTTGCGCTAAATGCGCACGTTTTTTTTCACGTTCAATTAATGCTACTTTAGCCACGGCAACCTCAGTTCTTGAACGGAAACTTGAAGCAAGCAAGCAATGCCTTTGCTTCTTCGTCATTTTTTGCGGTGGTGTTAATACTGATATTTAACCCACGCAACGCATCAATTTTGTCGTATTCAATTTCAGGAAAAATAATTTGCTCCTTGACCCCGAGGTTGTAATTGCCACGGCCGTCAAATGCACGACCAGATACGCCGCGAAAATCTCGAACGCGTGGCAATGCTAAATTCACCAAACGATCTAAAAATTCAAACATCATACGGCCACGCAACGTAACCATCACACCTACTGGATAGCCTTCACGAATTTTGAAGCCCGCAATTGCTTTGCGTGCTACGGTGATCACTGGCTTTTGGCCGGCAATCTTCGTAAGGTCACCCACTGCGTGTTCAATCACTTTTTTATCAGCAACCGCTTCACCCACACCCATATTCAAGGTGATTTTGGTAAAACGGGGCACTTCCATAACAGATTTGTAACCGAACTTTTGCATCAGTTCGGGAACTGCTTTCTGTTTATAAAATTCTTGCAAACGAGCCATTTATTTAATCACTCCGTCAAGCGCTAAGTACTGCACCGGTCGTTTTTAGAAAGCGAACATTCTCACCATCCTCGACTTTGATACCCACACGCGATGGTTTACCGTTCGCGTCAACCAAAGCCACATTTGACCGATTGATCGGCATGACTTTGCTTTCCACGCCACCTGGCGTTCCTTTCATTGGGTTTGGTTTGACATGCTTCTTAACCAAATTCAAACCCTCAACCGTGATTCGATCGCCTGCAACTGCTAGCACAACGCCGCGTTTGCCTTTGTCTTTACCGGTGATCGCAATCACTTCATCACCTTTACGAATTGTCTTCATTTTGATGCAATCCCTTACAGCACTTCTGGAGCAAGTGACACGATCTTCATGAAATGTTCGCGCAATTCACGCGTAACAGGCCCAAAAATACGAGTACCAATTGGCTCGAGTTTAGCATTGAGCAATACTATTGCATTGCCGTCAAACTTAATCAGCGAACCATCCGGGCGGCGCATACCTTTTCTAGTGCGTACCACCACGGCATTAAATATTTCACCTTTTTTCACGCGCCCACGCGGCATCGCTTCTTTGACTGTCACTTTAATGACGTCACCGATATTCGCGTAACGACGCTTTGAACCGCCCAACACTTTAATACACAACGCTTCACGTGCACCTGTGTTATCTGCGATTTGAAGCCGAGTTTCGTTCTGAATCATAATTTCTCTTTTCCAACTTAATCCGGCTGCGCCAATTATCAGCAAAAGCTCAACAGCGCTTTCCGGTCAGTTTTGGCCCCGCCGACCTTAGGCCGCTTGGGTTAGGAACAAGGACATAAATGTCCGTTAAAAGCAGAGCAGAGGATTATAGCAAATTATCCGAAAATTGCAATCTATTCGTTACAATTTTAACATCTACCCACTTAAACAACCCGCACAGCCTCCATTAGACGAGATACCGTCCAAGCCTTTGTCTTTGAAAGCGGCCGTGTTTCTTGAATTTCAACAAGATCGCCTTCATTGTAAGTATTAACTTCATCATGCGCATGATATTTCTTTGAGCGCACAACATATTTACCATAAAGTGGATGCTTGACACGACGCTCGATAAGGACCGTCACGGTTTTATCCATTTTATTGCTGACAACTCTACCGATCAGCGTTCGCTTGAGCGAAGTTTTAACATCGTTCATTTTTGGCTTGCCTTTTCGGTCAATACAGTATGCACGCGCGCAATATCACGCCGTATTTTCTTTAATAGACTGTTGTTACTTAATTGCTGAGTTGCCAATTGCAAACGCACGCTAAAACATGCTTTAAGCAAATCAGACAACTCTTTATGCAATTCAGTCCGGTCTTTTACTCGGAATTCTGAGGCTTTCATTCATCTCTCCATCAAGCGCTAATCTGGCGCGCGACAAATGCTGTCTTCATTGGCAGTTTTGCCGCTGCCAGGCGAAATGCCGCCCGCGCCAACACTTCGTCTACACCATCCATTTCATACAACATCTTACCTGGCTGAATCTCGGCCACGTAGTATTCCGGATTCCCTTTACCATTACCCATCCGGACTTCAGCCGGCTTTTGGGAAATCGGTTTATCCGGGAAAATACGAATCCAAATCCGGCCACCCCGTTTAATATGACGGGTCATCGCACGACGCGCAGACTCAATTTGACGTGCCGTCAGACGACCACGGCCAATTGCTTTTAAGCCAAATTCGCCAAATGATACGGCGTTGCCGCGAGTCGCCACACCGGTATTGCGACCTTTTTGCTCTTTACGGTATTTTCTGCGTTTTGGTTGCAACATCTCTATTCTCCAATCTTGGCATCGCCATCAGATTTGGCAGCTCCCGCACGACGCGAACCCGCCCAACGGCCCGGCTTATCGCCACCGTCACTACGACCGCGGCGTTCGCCCGGACGGGAATTACGGCGTCCCCGTTTCTCTTCAGGTGCTTCATCGACAACCGGCGCTTCGTTACGGCCTACTATATCGCCCTTATAAACCCAGACCTTAATGCCAATAATGCCATAAGTTGTCTGCGCTTCGGACGTTGCGTAATCGATATCGGCACGTAATGTATGTAATGGCACACGACCTTCACGATACCACTCCGTACGCGCAATTTCGATTCCATTTAACCGGCCGGAACTCATGATCTTGATGCCTTGAGCGCCAAGACGCATCGCATTTTGCATCGCACGCTTCATTGCACGGCGAAACATAATCCGGCGTTCAAGCTGTTGCGAAATCGAATCTGCAATTAACTGCGCATCGATTTCCGGCTTGCGAATTTCTTCGATATTGACATGCACCGGCACGCCCATGCGGCGTTGCAATTCAGCCTTCAAGAGCTCAATATCCTCGCCCTTTTTACCGATCACAATACCTGGACGCGAGCTGTGAATGGTAATGCGCGCGTTTTTCGCAGGTCGCTCAATGATTACCTTGCCGACAGACGCATTCTTGAGTTTTTTCTTCAAATACTCTCGAACACTAATGTCTTCTTTCAACATATTTGCAAACTGAGTATTACTCGCGTACCAACGCGAAACCCAGTTGCGACGAACGGCCAGCCGAAAGCCGGTCGGATGTATTTTCTGTCCCATCGTGTGTGGCCCTTTAATTTCCAACCGTCACGGTGATGTGACAGGATTGCTTTTCGAGCGGATTACTACGCCCTTTGGCGCGCGCAATAATACGTTTTAACGAAGTCGCTTTATCGACATAAATGCTAGTCACCTTTAACTCGTCAATATCCACGCCCACATTATGCTCTGCGTTTGCGATTGCCGATTGGACGACTTTCTTAATAATGCCTGCAGGCTTTTGCTTTGGCGAAAAAGCCAATAAATCCAAGGCTTTACCAACTGCTAGGCCGCGAATCTGATCTGCGACTAAACGTGTTTTTTGCGCCGAAATCCGGGCGCCGCGGTGAATTGCTTTGGCTACCATCTTCTTGCCCCTTATCTCTTAGCCTTTTTATCGGCTGCATGACCTTTGAATGTGCGGGTCAAGGCAAATTCGCCGAGTTTATGGCCGACCATATTTTCCGAAATATAAACCGGAATATGTTGACGGCCATTATGCACCGCAATGGTCAAACTGATAAAATCCGGCAGAATTGTCGACCGGCGTGACCAAGTTTTGATTGGCTTGCGGTCGCGTGTAGCGATAGCCGCATCAACCTTTCGCCGCAAGTGGGCCTCACAATACGGGCCTTTTTTGATAGAACGTGCCATTTATCTACACTCTCTTAACGTTTATTGCGACGCTGCACGATCATATTGGTCGTGCGTTTATTGCGACGAGTCCGATAGCCCTTAGTTGGGACACCTGTTGGACTCACTGGATGACGACCAGCAGCAGTTTTGCCCTCGCCCCCGCCATGCGGGTGATCTACCGGGTTCATTGCCACACCACGTACGGTCGGACGAATACCGCGCCAACGGGCAGCACCTGCTTTACCAATTTGACGCAGGCCATGCTCTTCATTGCCCACTTCGCCGACAGTCGCACGGCATTCGATATGCACGCGGCGAATCTCGCCAGAGCGCAAACGAACCTGTGCGTAACTGCCTTCACGCGCCAATAGCATCGCTGAAGCACCCGCTGAACGAGCAATCTGCGCACCTTTGCCTGGCTGCATTTCGATACAATGAATCGTGGTCCCGACCGGAATATTGCGAATTGGCAACGCATTGCCCGCACGAATCGGCGCTTGCGCACCCGATAAGAGCTGATGGCCTACTGCCAGACCTTTCGGTGCAATAATGTAGCGCCGCTCACCATCGGCATAACACAACAATGCAATGTTCGCACTACGATTCGGGTCATATTCCAATTGCTCAACTTTTGCCGGTATATCATCTTTGTTACGGCAAAAATCGACCATCCGATAGTGCTGCTTATGACCACCACCGCGATGACGCGTAGTGATATGACCGTTATGATTACGGCCCGCAGTATTGCTTTGTTTTTCTAAGAGTGGCGCATGAGGTTTGCCTTTATGCAAATCCTTATTCACCACCTTAATCATTCCCCGGCGACCGGGTGAAGTCGGTTTGACTTTAACGAGTGCCATGATTATCTGGCCTCCGCTTCAAAATTAATTTCATGCCCTGGCTTCAGACACACATAGGCTTTTTTCACAGTCTTACGGCGTCCGCTGATGCGGCCAGAACGCTTAACTTTACCTTTTTGATTCAAAATTTGCACGGAAGCCACTTCAACCTTAAACATCAATTCAACCGCGGCTTTAACTTCTTGCTTAGTCGAATCAGGCGTCACTACAAACACGTTCTGATTATTCTTGTCAGCAACTTGCGTCGCTTTCTCGGAAACCCGAGGTTCAATCAAGATTTTCAGTAAACGATGGTCATTTTTACGGGCGTCGATCATGACAACAACTCCTCAATCTGGGCGAGCCCGGCTTTGGTAACCAAGATGTTCTTGAAATGGATCAACGATAATGGATCGGCATAACGCGGCTCAACAATCGCCACATTAGGCAAGTTGCGCGACGCAAGATACAGATTTTCATCCACATTATCAGTAATCACTAACACTGATTCAAGGCCCATCGACTGAAATTTACGAGCAAGCAATTTTGTCTTTGGCGCTTCGAGCGTGATCTCCTCAACTAACGAGAGTCGACCCTCACGGACCAACTGCGAGAAGATTGAGCAAAGCCCAGCACGAAACATCTTTTTATTGACTTTATGCGTGAAGTTTTCTTCTGGCGAATTAGGGAAAATACGACCACCCCCACGCCATAGTGGACTCGAGGTCATCCCCGCGCGCGCCCGGCCTGTGCCTTTTTGACGCCACGGTTTTCTAGTCGAGTGCTTAACTTGCTCACGATCTTTTTGCGCCCGATTACCACTGCGCGCATTGGCTTGATACGCTACAACGACCTGATGAATCAAAGCCTCATTGTAGGCACGGCCAAATACTGAGTCAGATGCATTGATGCCAACTGCGTCCTGACCGACTTCATTAAGGAGCTTAATTTCCATTATTTTGCTCCTTTTTGGGCAGGTGACTTAACCGCTGGCGTGATCGCCACGAAGCCTTCCTTTGCCCCCGGAATTGCGCCGTTTACAAACAATAATTGACGCTCTACATCAATCCGCACAATCTCTAGATTCTGCGTGGTGACCCTGCGGTCCCCCATATGTCCGGTCATACGCTTACCTGGAAAGACGCGGCCTGGATCTTGCGCCATCCCGATTGAGCCCGGCACATTATGTGAGCGTGAATTACCATGGGATGCTCGACCCGAGCTAAAATTGTAGCGTTTGATCGTGCCTGCATAGCCCTTACCAATCGAGCGTCCGCACACATCGATTTTTTGTCCGACTTCAAATAACTCGGTACCGAGTACTTTGCCAATAGACAAAGCCGTGGCTTGAGTTTCATCAGTACGAAATTCTTGTAGGAACTGGCCAGCTTCGACACCTGCTTTAGCAAAGTGTCCTTGCAAAGGCTTAGTCACGCGTGTAGCGCGGCGCTCGCCAAATGCAAGTTGCACGGCGGTGTAACCGTCAGATGCAACGGTCTTGATCTGTGTCACGCGATTGCTTGATACGTTTACCACTGTCACCGGAATTGAAACGCCTTCCGGTGTAAAGATACGTGTCATCGCAACCTTGCGACCCAAAAGTCCAAGGCTCATTATTTTCTCCATTCCCAGCTACGATTGGCCAGGATTAAATCGCTTGATAATTAAACCGATGCTCGCTGTGTTCAACTAATCACAACGAACTCAATAATTTACGCAAAAGCGCGAAAAGCCCTCAATTATAACTGGGCCTTTCGCTTCCCGCAATAAAGATTGTCTTGTTTACTGCAATTTGATCTCGACATCCACTCCTGCCGATAGATCTAGTCTCATTAAAGCATCAACTGTCTTGTCCGTCGGATCAACAATGTCAATCAGACGCAGATGTGTACGAATTTCAAGTTGATCGCGCGAAGTTTTATTGACATGAGGCGAACGCAAAATATCAAAGCGCTGAATCGAGGTCGGCAATGGCACTGGCCCACATACAATAGCGCCGGTTTGTTTCGCGGTATCGACAATCTCAGCTGATGCCACGTCGATTAGCCGACTATCAACTGCCTTTAGGCGAATACGAATCTTCTGTTCTTTTGACATGACTTTCCTTTAAAGAGCGAGGCGGCTCACGCCGCCGGATTAAATTACTTACCTCTGGCACTCATCACCGCTTCTGCAACATTGCGCGGAGCGTCAGAATAATGCTTAAATTCCATCGTATAGGTAGCACGGCCTTGGGTCAGCGAGCGCAACGATGTAGAGTAACCAAACATTTCCGCAAGCGGAACTTCAGCACGCACCACCTTACCGCCACCGATCATATCTTCCATGCCCTGAACAATCCCACGGCGCGACGATAGATCACCCATCACGTTACCCATAAACTCTTCAGGGGTTTCGACTTCAACTGCCATCATCGGCTCAAGCAGGACAGGGGTTGCACGCCGCATACCTTCCTTAAACGCCATTGAGCCTGCCATCTTGAAGGCATTTTCATTCGAGTCAACGTCATGGTAAGAACCAAAAAACAATGTGACTTTGACATCTACGACCGGATAACCCGCCAAGACCCCTGCCTTGAGTGTTTCTTGAATACCTTTGTCAACCGCCGGAATATATTCACGGGGCACCACGCCACCCTTGATTGCGTCGACAAATTCATAGCCTTTACCCTGTTCTTGGGGCTCCAGCTTCAACACCACATGACCATACTGACCGCGGCCACCAGACTGTTTGACAAATTTGCCTTCAACTTCATTACAGGTGGCACGAATCGTCTCGCGATAAGCAACCTGAGGCTTACCAACCGTTGCTTCAACGCCAAATTCACGTCGCATCCGGTCAACCAAAATCTCCAAATGCAACTCACCCATACCCGAAATAATGGTCTGGCTCGACTCTTCATCCGTCTGCACGCGAAACGATGGATCTTCCTGTGCCAGACGATTCAGCGCCAGCCCCATTTTTTCTTGATCAACCTTGGTTTTAGGCTCCACTGCCTGCGAAATCACCGGCTCAGGGAATATCATGCGTTCAAGCAGAATGATCTGACTAGGATCGCACAACGTATCGCCCGTGGTGGCTTCTTTCAAACCCACTGCCGCCGCGATATCGCCAGCACGCACTTCCCTAATTTCTTCACGTTGGTTCGCATGCATTTGCAAAATCCGACCAAGGCGCTCTTTCTTACCTTTGATTGGGTTGTAAATGCTATCACCCGAATTCACCACACCAGAGTAGACACGGAAGAAAATCAACTGACCCACAAAAGGATCGGTCATGATTTTAAACGCCAGCGCGGAGAATTTCTCATCATCCGCAGCACGACGCTCCGTTGTGCCACCCTCTTCAAGCTCACCCTGAACAGGCGGGATATCGACTGGCGACGGCATATAATCAACCACGGCATCCAACATTGCCTGCACACCCTTATTCTTAAAGGCAGAACCGCACAACATTGGGACGATCTCACCGGCAATCGTGCGAGCACGCAGCGCAGCCATGATTTCTTCTTCGCTCAACGTTTCACCATTGAGGTATTTATCCATCAATACTTCAGATGACTCAGCTGCCGCTTCGACCATCTTTTCGTGCCATTCTTGAGCAAGGTCAGCGAGGTCAGCAGGAATCTCTTGGTATTCAAATTTAATACCCTGACTCGCGTCCTCCCAGACGATCGCCTTCATTTTGACGAGATCAATCACGCCTTTGAAGTTTTCTTCCGCGCCAATTGGCACCTGGATTGGAATCGGGTTCGCTTTCAGGCGAGCACGCATTTGATCGTGCACTTTAAAGAAATTAGCCCCCGTGCGGTCCATCTTGTTGACAAACGCCAGCCGCGGCACGCCGTATTTATTGGCCTGCCGCCAAACTGTTTCAGATTGGGGCTGAACGCCACCGACGGCACAATACACCATGCAGGCGCCATCCAACACGCGCATTGAACGCTCAACTTCAATCGTGAAGTCGACGTGTCCTGGCGTATCGATGATATTAATACGGTGCTCGGGATAATTACCCGCCATGCCTTTCCAGAAGGCTGTAGTTGCCGCCGATGTAATGGTGATGCCGCGCTCTTGCTCTTGCTCCATCCAATCCATCGTTGCAGCGCCATCATGCACTTCACCGATTTTATGGTTGACGCCCGTGTAAAACAGAATGCGCTCAGTAGTCGTTGTTTTACCGGCGTCAATGTGGGCGCTAATGCCAATATTGCGATAGCGCTCGATAGGTGTCTTGCGAGCCACTTTAAACCTCTGTTTTAATGAGCCACGGGAGAAGCATGCGGCTTTTGATGATTGATCATTTAGACTAAACCGTAAACGGTTTAGCTATACTTAAAAACGGAAATGCGAAAATGCTTTATTAGCTTCTGCCATCCGGTGCACTTCATCGCGCTTTTTCATGGCGCCACCACGGCCCTCGAAAGCCTCGAGCAATTCAGCAGCTAAACGTAACGCCATGGATTTTTCACTGCGCTTTTTCGCTGCATCGCACAACCAACGCATGGCTAGCGCTGCGCGACGTGCTGGCCGCACTTCAACTGGCACCTGGTAGTTTGCACCACCGACGCGACGCCCTTTAACTTCAACCACTGGTTTAACGTTATTCAGTGCGCCGTTAAATAATTCTAAAGGCTCTTTGCCGTTTTTATCTTGAACGTGTTTGAATGCGCCATAGACAATACGCTCGGCAACAGACTTCTTGCCAGACAACATCAGCACATTCATGAATTTTGCGACTTCTACATTGCCAAATTTAGGATCTGGCAGAATTTCCCGCTTGGGGACTTCACGACGACGTGGCATTTCTTTTCCTTTACTGTTTCAGCTGGGGTCAATCCCCTCGGCCACCAACTACGCTAATTAAAAATAATTTTTCTAAATAACGTCGGGTGTCCGCTTACTCGATAGCCACCATTAATTTGATGCTACCGCTCTCAAAACTATTTCAACCGCTCCAACAACGCTGGAGCAGGTTTTAGATTACGCTTTTTTCGCGCGCTTTGCACCGTATTTCGAGCGTGCTTGCTTACGATCTTTCACGCCTTGCGTATCAAGTGAACCACGCACAATGTGATAACGTACACCAGGCAAATCCTTAACCCGGCCACCGCGAATCAGCACCACCGAGTGCTCCTGCAGATTATGGCCTTCGCCGCCGATATAAGGAATCACCTCAAAGCCGTTCGTTAAACGCACTTTAGCTACTTTACGTAGCGCTGAATTTGGTTTCTTCGGCGTCGTGGTGTACACCCGAGTGCACACACCGCGCCGCTGTGGGCTGTTCTCTAAAGCCGGGCTCTTGCTCTTCAATTGAGCCGAGACGCGACCTTTACGAACCAGCTGATTAGTAGTTGGCATTATGTAATCCTGCAAAAAATGATCCGGGCTCAATGAACAAAGCAGGCAAATGGCCTAGAAAACCGGAACCCCGTATAATAAGGCCTAAGCTTGATTGTAGTCAATAGGGAATGTGGCAGGTCGGCATCGATGCGCTGGCGCAATGCTAGCTTAGCCGCGTTGACTCGAATCCCCCTTCGCCATTTCTAGGCCGCCTGGTCCCGATGGCTCATTCAGCGCTTGTGTGCGCAGTTCTGTCGCTCTACAAGACAATTGATTTTGAGATGTCGCCCAAGGAGGTTCGCTTTGCTTACTCAACGCGGGCCTCATCATAACTCTACACCTAGCTCATTCTCTAAATTTATAATGCGCCGGCACTTTATAATCTTCCGGGAAATCGGGCCAAAAGCGTTCATCTGAGCAGGCATTTACTAGAGCTTTTCTAATTGCACTAGCAAAATTATAAAGCTGAAAATTTACTAACCTAATTCTCTCAAGGATTGCTCGAACTGCTCGCCAGTCCTCTTGTATAGATGCTTTTTCATATGCATCAAAGGCAATCTGCAAAGCTAACAGCTTCTCATTGAAAAATTGATTAAAGTCACTTTTTAGGTTGATGCCCCATATTAAATTCCTCGTTCGTTTATCCATGCGCTCTAATTCCTCACCCTCCACGCCGTGAGACCGAACTAGATCCATCAAGATATTTCTAATTATATTCAAATCTACTAATCCTTCTTGAGTAATTTCATTTTTTTCTTTACAGAAATATTTGCTTGGAATAGTGTAACCTTTTTTAAAAGAAGGCCAATTGAAACTTTTATTGTTAAGCACCCTTGTTAAATCGTGTGAAATTGCATCGAATGGACTACTTGCCAATGATCCCATTCTTACATAGGCATACACAAAGCTTGCCTTAGCTGCCAGCATATCTTTTTTTGGTAAGGCTTTGTTATATAGTTCGATCGCTCTCTCTAATTTTTCAAAATCCGTCTTAAAAGATTTGTTATAGTCAGCTCTCCAATCAATATACGACGCATATCCAGTTCTTTTATGCGTAGTCTTCAGATCAGAATATGTCAAACCATGAGATTGAAGAAATTCCATTAAACGTGCTTTAAACCTATTAAAATCCAACATTACTTTCCCTTTATTTCACTAATCTTCTGCCCTGTGCTTTGTTAGTTTTAACAACATTAATTGTTCCATCAAGATTTAAAACGTTTCTGGAAACTCTATTCCCAGTATATACCTCCAAATGATTTTTATGCTGCTTATCTAAGTACATCAAATCACCATCTTTTATTTCAACTCCAATTCCTTCAGTTGCTTTGTATATCCTCTCTCCATGATAGAACTCGTTAGTAGGAATAGTCACGCGCTTTACTTCCTTACCAAACTCTGTTCCATTAAAAAAATGCTCCATATTATCAACAGAACCTGCATTCGGCACATAGTCCTTGTCTCTATTGGCTTTCACCCCCTTACTAAAAATAACCGTGTCAAATATATCTAACCCTTCGGCAATCGGCGTCTCCATCACATTACCTGCTGATTGAACCTCTCTTGGCCTCGCCAAAGGCTGAACGATATGCTCTCCAGATTGATTAGGCATGCCTTCAAGCCGCACTTCTTCATCCTGATGCCATGCCATGCCGGGAAGATGGGGCGGCTGCTCTGGTTCTATCAGCGTTATCATCGGCGGCGGAGGCGGTTGCACTAACTGATTACCGTCCTCTCCAGGCTGCTCGGTATTTGTTGCCCGCTCTTTATACTCTTCATAAAAATCCATGGCTCCTTTCGTCACCACCGCACCTGCAGCCGCTGCGCCTAATAAGCCTAATAAAGTGAGTCCAGGTGGGGTTACCAATAACGGTGCTGCCAGCACCATGGCATTATTTTCTGTTTCAATCTGCGCCGCATGCTGCGCGGATGTCGCATCAACCCCTCCTGCATCTGCAAGCCCCGCCACTAGGCTAGTGACTATATTCTTGCGCGCGTCTTTCTCCTCTTCAGACACGCCTTCTACAGGACCTAGCAGAGTATTCACCAATACACTTGCACTCGCGCCCAAGGCCGCTGCGCCACCCGATTGCCCCCGCGCGACTGCGCCGCCATAAGCTAATGCCCCATGCAAGGCGGCACGCACCGTTTCATCATGCAGGCTATCTGCAATATACTTGATTTTTTCGGCACCCAGGCTTTGCAAATAGTTGAGCGCCGCTGCCTGGGTAAATTGCGCGCTCGTCCCAGTCACATTGCCCGATGCCGCTGCCGTCAGCGCAGTGACGATGCGACGGTAGGTGCCTCCTGCTCCCCATTGCTTATTCAAATTCTGCGCCTGCGCCCGTAACTCAGCCGCGACTTCCAGCAATTCCTGCCGCTGCGCTACAGGCATGAACTCATCATTGGCCAGCGTCTCTATATTTTTGGCCCGCTCAAGCTTATGATCCGCTTCCCGGGCTCTATTGACGATAAAGGTACCCGCTTCCCGACCTAATGCATTGACGATATCAAAGCTAGCCTCAATCTCAGCCCGGTTAAAAATCGGCGCTAACGTTTGATGACTCTGTGCCGGATGACGGTTTAGGTCTGCAATCGTCTCTGCCGCACTGTGCCCCGTCAGTTCCATTTGCCGGGCCTCATCCGTAATCACAATCTCCGCACCACTAATCGCACTGCGGGTTGTGGACTGCGCCTGACCAGAGGCACTCATCACAATCGGTATCGCAGCACTCATGCCACCCCGGCTCGCCAACTGATTACCACTATGGGCAGGCGTTGTCACTTCTCCCGATTGCTTCGAGCCCACCCCTTTGCCACTTTGACTGTACCCTCCACCTAAACTGATACTGCTTGCATCATAGCTCGCTTGATTCGTCAGATCAGTCTGTTGCAGGGTTCCTGTCATTAGAGTGTTCCTCCCTGCCCGCACTGCCTGTTCAGCCCCTGCAATCACGCCACCGACAAGCTTCGTATCACCCTTAACGGTTACCTGAAAACCTCCCTCTCCCGCCTGAATCCCCGCCTGTTCCGCGACGCTCAGATAATGACTGTCCATCCTACGTTGCGAGAAATGCAGGCTGGCCGCTGAGACAGAACCTGCTGTTACGCTGCCACTGATACTTTGAGAGTGGCTATGGTAAGTCGCCGTGTTTTGCACACTTTCTATTTCAAGATCCCCCTCAATCTGCGCTGTAACCTGCTCCCCAGCTATCTGCGCGCCTTTTAGGCGCACATCGCTTTGTGCCTTGAGCGTCAGCTTGCCACCCGCTTGGATCAAGGTCGGCGTATAGCTGATTTGCGCCCCATCTGCATGGCCATGCCCAACGCTCACCGCCAGCGAGGCCCCCACTGAGTTCTGGCGGCCAAGCGTTGTCGCCATCCCCACTGCAAAACTCCGGCTCTGCTGCTGACTCTGCTCAATCAAGCTATTCGGCGCAGCTTCCACATTCAGTCGACCTTCTACGTTAAGCGTAATATCCTGTTTTGCTTCTATGCGGGCACCAATCAGATCCAGCGTGGACTCTTCTCCTAAGCCACTGACCTGGATCGATATATTCCCACCTGCCGCCAGTGTGCTGTTCAGCGCCGTCTTGCTCAGCTGCGTCTGCTCTGTTTCATAACGATCTTCGCCAATCATGGCGCTCACTGTCGCGCCACCCACCGCTTTGGGATCCGCCTGGATCGCATCGTAGGCATTTTTCATCGCCAGTGCACCTGCGCCTGCCGCTAACGCCTGCATCCGTGGATCACTGACCTGGGTACTGGCCTGCAGCATCTGCTGATTCGTTTGCGCCGCTGCAAGCACGGGCGCACTGACCGAAACCGTCAAACCCGATTGCTGCCATTCACTACGCTGCCAGACCCTGCTCTCCTCATAGGCCACATCGATCTTGGCCTTGCCAGCTTGAATCTGGATATCGCCTATCGGCACAACCAGCTGACTGCCGCTTTGCTCGTATTCATGGCCGGCAAAGGCTCTAACATGGCCAGATACACTGCCTATCACCGAACCAATCTGGGGCGTGTGCTCATTTTCTTGAGCGTCTTTTTGTGTCCGCGTGCCCACCGTCACTCCGAATTTCCCGCTATCTAATAAGCCTGAGCGTTCTTTAACGGAATAGTGCTGGCCTCTCTCAGCCTGCTCGACAGCTTTTTGCTTGATATTGTTGGCCGCATGGAGATCCACATCGTGCATCCCGATCACGTTTGAGCCCATGATATTCAGGTCATGTCCGGCTTCTATCTGTACCGTGCCCCCGGATAAGGTACTGCTCAATGCTTGTTTTCTATACAGTTTGTTTTGCGTTAATTCGCTCGAAGAAGAGAATGCAGTGCTCGATTCACGATAATGAGACTCCTCAAAATCCGTCTCTTCATAGGCTGCCTCCACGTTAATATCTCGATCCGCTTTGACAGAAAGTCCTTTTCCAGCATTCACATAAGCGCCAGCCGCATGGATATCCCGACCCGCCTTAAGTTCAAGTGAACCGCCCGTTTCAATTTGCGTGCCGATTTCTGTTTTTCTGCTTAGGCTTAAGTCATTGTGTTCATCCCAGACTAATTGGTGTTGAGCACCTACAGTGGCGGTACCTAGTGTGAGGTCGCCTTTGGCTTCTAAACGGGCGTTTTCAGCCACCTTGATTTGAGTCGAGGCCAAATGAATATCCGACTCGGCATACGCGTCCAACTGCTCGGCTTGGACCCGGGTGACACCATCTAGCGCCGTCTGGCTGCCGCTGATGGCATGGGTCGTATGGGTTTGGCTTTGGAGATGGATATCCTGTCCAGCTTTTAAAGTCATTTTTTTGACGGCAATCAACTGGCCAGCGCGACTATCGATGTTATGGCTCGCCTGCATCGAGAGGGTGTCCAAGCTGACGATTGCGCCGCGCTGGTTATCAATATTGCGTGCAGTGAGAGCCATCTTGCCGCGGCTGATCATCGTGCCGGCATTTTTAAATGGGCGGTCGCTGTGCAGTTCAATGGCGTTGGCTGAAATCAGCGAGCCGCCCAGCGGAACTGGACTGGCATCTCTTTTCGCGAGATAGACTTTGGGCGTCAGGACCGTCTGTTCTGAGCCGTCGGGTAATTTAACGCTTTGATTCACCAGCCAAACTGGGCTCGCGCTTAAGGCGGCAATTTGCTGCGGCGTGGGCTCTATGCCGAGGGTCAGATGGTGTTGCTTGGCCCAGTTTGCCCCCCTATGCATTAACGCTTTGAATTCAGCAATTGGGTTTCGATAGCCGGATAGATAGTAGTGACCCGTCAAGCCAATGATCTGGTCACGAATCAGTTGCTGTTCATAAAAGCCATCTCCTAAGCGTTTGGGCACGTGTTGGGGGTCGAGATTGAGTAAATTCAGCAAGAAATTGCTAGAAACGGTATCGCTGTTACGCGTAAAACGGGGATCGGTTTGAATTAGATACGCTCGATCAGGATCGAACTGAAAGTGCTGTAAGCCACTATTTAAGAAAGGGCTGCTGCGGGTTAAGGCAGAGGTGCTCAGCACTAACGCTGTAGAGGGCGCTTGCTGGTCAACCGCGGTGTATTGTTGAGAGACGGCTACATTCAGAGTGTGGTGTTCTATCACCGGAGCGGGATGGTAGGGTACGTGCCCGCTCCAATCACGAGTCCAGCCCCGACTGAACATGCCACCATGCCAGTCTCTGTCTGACCATTGCGATGTTCCCTGATCGGTCGTGATACGCCGACCGTTGGCATCACGGTTATTAATCTGAGCCACTCCACCTTCGAGGTCACTGAGCGCTCCCCCTGCAATAATCCGGCTTTTATCATTAAAAACCGCTCCCGATAAGCGGATCGCCCCACCCGCTTGAATTTTACCGGGTTCGCTGTGCGTGACCACGGTCGTTGACACACGACGGGTAAAGTTATAGTTAGTAAAACAAAACACTTCTGTACCGGAGTGGTGCACTCGGTAAAGGCCCCCTACGTCACCATGCCATCCGATTTGAGATCCATCGTAGCGTTGGTTGGTATGCTGATCCTGACATTCGTGTATCTCCCGCTCTTCGATCAGCCTTTCTTGGGTCTCGAACCTCGAATTTTGATTGATCAACTTTTTTGCATGGATCGAGAGATCACCTACCGCATCAATCGTTGATCCATTATTGAGGATGCGTTCACTGCTGACCTGCGCTGTGGACTGAGCATCCAACTCACCGCCAATGGCTAAACTACCGCCGCTATAGAGCACGCCGCGCTCTAAGTTTTGAACCTCCTTAACACCGATTTTAAGACTGTTTTGCGCGAAGATCACACCAGCCATGTTAAGCAACATAGAGTTGAGCCTATCATGCGCGCCGATTGAAACCGTATCGCCAACAATCAAAGCCGAGCCTGGTTTCAACACGTGCCTTTGAGGAGGCTGCATAGTTTTGTAATTGTCGTTCCATCCCTGTTTATTATTCTCTATCTGGTCACCCTCGATCAAGACTTGACCCTTGCCGTGCAAAATACCATCGTTGATTAAACGATCTACTGAAACATAGAGATCTCCATCACTTTGTAAGACCCCTTCTATACAATTCAAAAAATTTTTACTTTTCAGCGATAATCTGTCGCTTGCAGACACTGTACCGTTGAGGTTGGCGAAAGATTGTTCTGCTTGCAGATTGACATTCTTCCCTGAAATCTGACTGTTAGCCCCATTGAAGATACCTTGCGCCTCCAGCATGACTCCGCCTTGAGCACTGATCAGGCCGCCTTGTGTTTCTGGATCTATACTCTCGCCATTTTTGATGGTATCCGAGAAAATCTTTATTTCACCTATACCGGTGTTGATGATCTGACCTTCATCATGGTTTAACACTTTCTTCGCATGCACTTCAAGCAAGTTAGCGTTATGGGTGGGTTGCGATGGGTGCGCCTCATCCGACCCTACAATGATTTTTCCTTTAAGGTTATTTAAGCCGATGGTGTCAATCTCGATTTTTTGGCTGGCCGATAACGTGCCAGCTTGATTACTTAAAAAAGAGGAGGCTTTTATTTTGAGCGCTTGATTCGAAAGAATTTTCCCGCCTTCAATATTCGCTATTTTAGGTGAGGTGACAGAAAGAAGGCCTTGAGCAAAGATTAAACCGGCTCCTTTTTCACCTTCATCATCGCCATTCATTATTGCGTAGTGGGCCACAATCTGAGCCTGTCCTGTGCCAGTATGGAGCAGCCGGCCTGCGGTATTGTCAATCATG